>NZ_CADEAU010000488.1 GCF_902825405.1 Micromonospora maritima
CGAGTCCGCCGGCGGCGCCGCCGCCGGGCAGCGCACCGAGCCCGGACGGGCAGCCGGGCAGCCGCTCGACAAGCACGTCGGCCCAGCGTTCCAGCGCGGCGTCGAGCAGCAGCACGTCCGCCCGGGTGGCGCCCTTCTGCGGCCCGAAGACGCTGCTCGCGCCGTGCAGCCCGAGCAGCGGGTTGTCCACGTCGGTGGCGGCGACCAGCGCCGCGCCGCGCAACCGGGGAGCGCCGTCGAGCCCGGCCACGACCGCGAGCGCCGCGCCCCCGTACGGCAGGGCCCGTCCGGCCCCGTCGAGCGGTGTCACGCCGAGCGGGACGAGCATCCCGGCGCCCCCGTCGTTGGTGGCCGAGCCGCCCAGCCCGACCACCACGGTCCGCGCGCCCGCCTCGACCGCGGCGGCGACGAGCAGGCCCAGCCCGTACGAGGTGGTCGCCTTCGGGTCGCGCTCGGCGGCCGACAGCAGGTGCAGGCCGCACGCCTGGGCGCTCTCCAGGTAGGCCACGCCGTCGTCGGTGAGCAGGATCTCACCGGCGGCCGGGCGGCCGAGCGGGTCGACCGTGGGCACCGGCAGCCGGCGCCCGCCGAGCGCCTCGGCGAGCACGGCGACGAACCCGGGTCCGCCGTCGGCGAGGGGTCGCAGCAGCAGCTCGTCGTCGGGGGCGACGCTGCGCCAGCCCTCGGCCGCCGCGGCGGCGACCTCCGGGGCCGGGAGCGTGCCGGCGAACTTGTCCGGGCAGAACAGCACGCGCATGCCGAGCAGTGTGGCAGGCCACATCGGTGGTGGCTGCGCGGCGGCCGCCCTGTGGGACCATGGGGGCGTGACTTCGACCTGGGTTGAGCCCTCCAACACCGCCACTGCGCTGCTGCTCCTCGGCCGCGGCAGCGATCCCGCCACCGAACGTGGCGTGGAGTGTCCGGGTGACCTCCCCGCGCCGAGCGACCCCGACCTGGTGGCCCGCGCGGCGGCGGCGAAGGCCGCGCTCGGCACGAAGGTGTTCGTGCTGGGCCACCACTACCAGCGCGACGAGGTGATCCAGTTCGCCGACGTGACCGGCGACTCGTTCAAGCTGGCCCGGGAGGCCGCGGCCCGGCCCGACGCGGAGTACATCGTCTTCTGCGGCGTGCACTTCATGGCCGAGAGCGCCGACATCCTCACCTCGGACGCGCAGAAGGTGATCCTGCCCGACCTCGCCGCCGGCTGCTCGATGGCCGACATGGCCGTGCTGACACAGGTCGAGGCCGCCTGGGACACGCTTACCGATCTGGGCGTCGCCGCCGACACGGTCCCGGTGACCTACATGAACTCCTCGGCCGACATCAAGGGCTTCGTCGGCCGCAACGGCGGGGTGGTGTGCACCTCGTCCAACGCCAAGCGCGCCCTGGACTGGGCGTTCGAGCAGGGCCGCAAGGTGCTGTTCCTGCCCGACCAGCACCTGGGCCGCAACACCGCCGTGCTGGAGATGGGCTTCTCGCTCGACGACTGCGTGCTCTACGACCCGCACAAGCCGAACGGCGGGCTGACTCCGGAGCAGCTGCGGGACGCGAAGATGATCCTGTGGCGCGGCCACTGCTCGGTGCACGGCCGCTTCACGCTGGACAGCGTGAACGACGTACGCGAGCGGGTGCCGGGCGTGAACGTGCTGGTGCACCCGGAGTGCCGGCACGAGGTGGTGAACGCGGCCGACCTGGTCGGCTCGACCGAGTTCATCATCAGGACGATCGAGGCGGCCCCGGCCGGCTCGGCGTGGGCGGTGGGCACCGAGCTGAACCTGGTCCGCCGGCTCGCCCTGGCCCACCCGGACAAGCAGATCATGTTCCTCGACCGGGCGGTCTGCTACTGCTCGACGATGAACCGGATCGACCTGCCGCACCTGGTCTGGGCACTGGAGGAGCTGGTCGCGGGCCGCGTGGTCAACCAGATCACGGTCGACCCCGACACGGCCCGACACGCCCGGGCGGCTCTGGACCAGATGCTCGCCCTCCCGGGGGCCTGATCACCCTCGGTCACCCCGCTGGCACGGAAACGCACCGGACACCCCGGTTCGTGCCCTCGCTGGCGATGTGACCGATTCCATTCTCGTCACGGAGGGCTATGCTGCCCGGGGCGACGACACACGCGGGCCGTTTTCCTGCGACCGCGTTCCGGGTAGCGATGTACTTCGCACGCCCCCCACCTACACGGCAACACCCAACGCGCTGGAGGTTGCGTTGACCGACGACGTCCTGGTCGTACACGGAGGCACGCCGCTCGAAGGGCGGATCCGCGTGCGCGGCGCGAAGAACCTCGTGTCCAAGGCGATGGTGGCCGCCCTGCTCGGCGACACACCCAGCCGGCTGTTCGACGTGCCTCGGATCCGCGACGTCGAGGTGGTCCGCGGCCTGCTCGGCCTGCACGGCGTCAAGGTCAGCGACGGTGACGAGGAGGGCGAGCTGGTCTTCGACCCCTCCAACGTCGAGAGCGCCAGCACCGACCAGATCAACGTGCACGCCGGGTCCAGCCGGATCCCGATCCTGTTCTGCGGCCCGCTGCTGCACCGGCTCGGCCACGCCTTCATCCCCGACCTGGGCGGCTGCCACATCGGCCCGCGCCCGATCGACTTCCACCTCCAGGCGCTGCGCGAGTTCGGCGCCACGGTCGACAAGACCCCGGAGGGGCTGCACCTGTCCGCCCCGAACGGGCTGCACGGCACCAAGTTCGCGCTGCCGTACCCGAGCGTGGGCGCCACCGAGCAGGTGCTGCTCACCGCGGTGATGGCCGAGGGCGTCACCGAGCTGCGCAACGCGGCGGTCGAGCCGGAGATCATCGACCTCATCTGCGTGCTGCAGAAGATGGGCGCGATCATCAAGGTCCACACCGACCGGGTGATCGAGATCCAGGGCGTGAAGAAGCTGCACGGCTACACCCACCGGCCGATCCCGGACCGGATCGAGGCGGCGAGCTGGGCGGCGGCGGCGCTGGCCACCCGCGGCCACGTCGAGGTGCTGGGCGCCCAGCAGGCCGACATGATGACCTTCCTGAACATCTTCCGGTCGGTCGGCGGCGAGTACGAGGTCACCGACCTGCGCCCGCCGCGCGGCGGCAGCGCCGGCCAGGAGGGCGGGATCCGGTTCTGGCACCCGGGCGGCGAACTGAACGCGGTCGCCCTGGAGACCGACGTGCACCCCGGCTTCATGACCGACTGGCAGCAGCCCCTGGTGGTCGCGCTCACCCAGGCCCGGGGCCTGTCGATCGTCCACGAGACGGTCTACGAGCAGCGGCTCGGCTACACCGAGGCGCTGAACACGATGGGCGCCAACATCCAGGTCTACCGGGACTGCCTCGGCGGCACCCCGTGCCGCTTCGGCCGGCGCAACTTCAAGCACTCCGCGGTGATCGCCGGCCCGAGCAAGCTGCACGCGGCCGACCTGGTCATCCCGGACCTGCGGGCCGGCTTCAGCCACCTCATCGCGGCGCTGGCCGCCGAGGGCACCTCCCGGGTGTACGGCGTGGACCTGATCAACCGCGGCTACGAGGACTTCGAGGCCAAGCTGGCCGACCTGGGCGCGCACGTCGAGCGTCCCTGACCACACTTTCCCGTCGGCCCGGTGCACCGCGTGTGCACCGGGTCGACGCGTTTGGCTACCCTTGCCGGCGTGCCGTCGTTGTTTCGTCGCAAGCCCGCCGACCTCGTCGAGGATTCCGTCACCACGGTGACGACCGACGAGGAGTCCGCCGCTGCCCGCTCCCGGGGCTACACGCCCAGCAAGAAGGAGCTCGGGCAGACCACTCCGAAGCGCCCGGCCGCCGGTCGCCGGCCGACCGCCCCGGCCCGCGCGCTGACCAAGGAGGAGGCCCGGGAGCAGCGCCGCGCGG
>NZ_CADEAU010000489.1 GCF_902825405.1 Micromonospora maritima
CGGAACCGGTGGCCGCGGCCGGCGCGGGCGTGCCGCCCGGGTCGTCGCCGCCGCACGCGGGCAGCGTCGCGGTGGCCAGGGCGAGGGCGAGCAGACAGAGAGCCGACTTCACGCGCACCGCCCGATGCTAGGAGGCGCGGCCGTCCCGGCACGACCCGGCCGGCGATCCTTAACCCGCCGCTAAGCCGTCAGGCGTGCGAGAGGGCGAACGCCACCAGGAATCCCAGCACGGTGATCAGACCGACCAGCAGGTGCGCGTCCTCGAACGCCTCCGGCACCATGGTGTCGGTGATCATCGCCAGGATCGCGCCGGCCGCGAGCGCGGTGATGGCGGCCAGCACCTCGGGCGGGGCGCCGCCGAGCAGCGTGTACCCGGCCAGCGACGCGGCACCGGAGAGCAGCGCGATGGCCGCCCACAGCCCGAAGACGTAACGCCGGGTCCGCCCGGCCTGCCGCATGCCGGCCGCGCTGGACAGCCCCTCCGGCACGTTGCTGAGGAACACCGCGATCACCGTGACCAGGCTGACCGGGCCGCCGGCCAGCAGGCTCGCGCCGATCACCACCGATTCCGGTACGCCGTCGAGCAGCGCGCCGACCGCGATGGCCGAACCGGAGCCGGGCTGCTCCTGCTCGGACGGCTGCTCGTCGCCGGAGCGCTTGCGGTGCCGGGCCCCGTGCCGGGCCAGCAGCACGTTCGCCCCGGTGTACGCGAGCGCGCCGGCCGCCGCCCCGATCGCCACCGGCAGCAGCCCGCCCTGCTCGTGCGCCTCGTCGATCAGCTCGAACGACACGGCGGAGAGCAGCACGCCGGCGCCGAACGCCATCACCGACGCGGTCATCCGGCGCGGCACCCGCGCGAAGAACCCGACGGCCGCCCCGATCAGCAGGGCGGATCCGGCGAGCAGGCCCCAGAATCCCGCTTGCAACCACTCCGGCACGCGCAGGACCCTACCCCCGGCCCGGCGTCGCCAACCGGGTCAGAAGTCGGCGAACAGGTAGGGCAGCTCACGGGGGAAGAGCCGACGCAGCTCGACGGCGGCGTCCACCGGCACCTCGCCCAGCCCGCGTACGGCCACCTCGGCCGGGTCGAGCACCCCGTAGGCCAGGGCGGACAGCCCGGCGGCGGTCAGCCGGGCGGCCGGCACGCTGCCCTCGGCGGCGGTCTCCGCCGGCAGCACCGCCAGCTTGCCGGTGGCGCCGTCGAGCAGGTGCCGGCCGGCGAGCCAGCGGTCACCGACCAGCTCGACGAGCACCCGACCGACGCCGACCGGTTGCTCGGCGAGCGCGTCCAGGCTGAGCAGGCGGGCCATCGGCGCGGTCGGGTCGGGCCGCGCCACCCGCGCCTCGACGTGCACGTCGAGGTCGGTGAGCCACAGCTCGGGCAGTTCGTCGGCCGGCAGGTGGACGCTGACCCGGGCCACCTGGTCGACGTGCCGGGCGAAGAACTGGAGCAGCGACGCCCGGGCGTACGGGTCGTCGAAGAGCAGGTCGTCGGCGATCAGCGTGCCGGCGTGGTCGTCGATCCGGTAGGTGACCGCGCCCACCGTCTCGCCGGCGCGCACCACGCTGACCAGCCAGCGGTCGTCCCGGTCGCGCAGCCCGACGGCGCGGAAGTCCGGGAACACCGCGAACCCGTGCCGCTCCCGCAGGCACCTGTCGGTGTAGGCGCGCCACCGCGGGTAGCCCGCGCCGATCCGCTCCCAGACCAGCTCGTCGGGCAGCTCGGCCCGCAGCAGCGGCGCCAGGTCCGCCGGGGCGAACACCGCGGTACGCCGCCGGGGCAGCCCGACGTAGCCGAAGCGCTCGTAGAACGAGGCGCGGAACGGGTGCAGCGCGGTGAGCTGGTGCCCCTCGTCCCGCATGCCGTCGAGGAGCTGGTGCATGAGTGTCCGGACGTGCCCACGCCGGCGGGCCAGCGGATGGGTGGCCACGCCCGCGACGCCGGCCATCGGCAGCACCGCGCCGCGCAGGTTCTGCCGCATCGGGATCGCCGAGGCCGCCGCCGTGGTGACGTCGTCCTCCTCGACCACGAGCGTGGTGTTCCCCGCGTTGTACGGCAGGTAGGCGCGGAACTCGTCGGTCCGGGCCGCCGCCATGGGCGACGTCTCGAAGGCGTACGCCTGGAGCGGGAAGCTGGTGGTCAGTCGTTCCTCGGCGGCCAACCGGCGGATGTGCATCCGTTCATCCCAACCCGGGGCGGCGGGGGCCGCAACCCGAATCGGTGCGGATCAGGCCTCGGTGACGTCGGAGATGACCACGGTGACGTTGTCCGGCGCGCCGGCCTGGTGGGCGAGCTTCACCAACTGCTCGCCGCACTGCTGCCGGTCACTGTAGGTGGCGAGCGCCGCGGCGATGGCGGCGTCCTCCACGTAGTCGGAGAGGCCGTCGCTGCACAGCAGCAGCCGGTCGCCGGCGAACACGGTGAGCGCACCGACCGCCGGTGGGGCGTCCGAGCCCTGCACGGCGCGGGTGACGAGCGAGCGCTGCGGGTGGTGCCGGGCCTGGTCGCGGGAGAGCGCCCCCTGGTCGACGAGCGCCTGCACGAACGTGTCGTCGCGGGTGAGCTGGGTCAGCTCGTGGTCGCGCAGCAGGTAGCACCGGGAGTCGCCGACCTGGGCGAGGACCAGCGTGTCGCCGGCGAGCAGGGCGGCGGTCAGCGTGGTGCCCATGCCGTCGCGGGCCGGGTCGACCGTGATGGCGGCGCGGATGCGCTGGTTGGCGGTGCTGACCACGGCGCGTAGCGCGTCGGCCGCCTCGTCGGCCCCGGTGGGCGGGGTCAGCTCGTCCAGGATGCGGATGACGATCTCGCTGGCCACCTCGCCGGCCGGGAGGCCGCCCATGCCGTCGGCCACCGCCACCAGGCGGTCACCGGCGAGGGCGGAGTCCTCGTTGTTGGTCCGGACGAGGCCGACGTCGTTGAGGATGGCCGAGCGGAGGATGAGCGTCATGGGACAAGCTTGCCAAGAAGACCGGCCCCGCGTCTGCACGCGTTGGCTGGTCGGCTGAAAGAAATGTCATCCGCTTGCATCCTGGGTATGCGTCAACTGTCCGGTGTGGACGGACGCGGATAGCGGAGCAGGAGGCTCGCCCGGACCTCGTCGTCGCCCACCGCCGCGTAGCTGTGCGGCACGTCGGAGGTCCAGCGCAGGTAGCCGCCCGGTCCGGCGGTGGACGGGGCGTCCACCGGCCCGGCGCGGAGCACGCCGGAGAAGACCGTCACGTGTTCGGTGACCCCGGCCTGATGGGCGGGGGAGAGCTGGGCCGGCCCGGGGCTGACCCGCATCCGGTACAGCTCGTACGTGGCGTCCCGGTCGTGGAAGACCTCCAGCAGCGTGGCCCCGACCGCGGCCCCACGGACGGTCGGCGTCTGCTCGGGAGCGGACAGCACGGCGGTCAGTGGCACGCCGAGTTGCGCAGTGATCGCGTACAGGGTCTCCAGCGTGGGGTTGCGGACGCCGTTCTCCAGGCCGGAGAGCGTGGCCTTCCCGACGCCGGCCAGCCGGGCCAGCTCGGACAGGGAGATCCCGCGTTCCATCCGGAGGGCGCGGATGCGCCGGCCGACGTCCATCGGGTTATCGTGCTACATCGCGTCGTTCCGTAAACGGAACACCCGGAGGGGGAAGCATGGTCGGTCGACTCCAACCCGTGCTGGCCGGCGTGGTGACCGCCCTGGTCGGCTTCGCCAGCTCGTTCACCGTCGTCCTGGCCGGGCTGCGCGCGGTCGGCGCCGACCCGCGCCAGGCCGCCTCCGGCCTGCTGGCGCTCTGCGTGGCCAGCGGCTGCTGTGCGGTCTGGCTCGGCCTGCGCCACCGGCTGCCGCTGGCCATCGCCTGGTCCACGCCGGGCGCGGCG
>NZ_CADEAU010000490.1 GCF_902825405.1 Micromonospora maritima
GGATCCGCGTCGGCCGGCGGCGCCCACTCGCTGCGCAGCGCCGCCCGGCTCCAGGCGCGAGCGGCGGCGGCGGGCGGCATCAGGTCGGGGTAGTCGACGGGCGGCCCGGCCGCTGTGCCGGTGCTGTCCCAGCCGTCCGGGTCGGTCCGGCCCGGCAGGTCGGTCCGGCCCGGCAGGTCGGTCCGGCCCGGCGGGTCGACCGCACCGACGGGCAGCCGGTCCGGTACGCCGACGGCAGGCGGTTCGGGCGCCTCGCCGGACGGCCGGACCGGCGCGTCGGTGTCCGGCGCGGTGGCGGCGGTGAGCAGCCGGGCGGTGTCGTCGTGGCCGAGCCGGTTGCGGGGATCGCGGCGCAGCAACCCGACAAGCACCGGCATCAGCGGACCCGCGTGCGGGGCCGGGTCCGGGGGCTGGCTGGCCAGCGCGGCCAGCGTGGCCATCGCGGTGCTGCGGGCGTACGGGGAGCGGCCCTCCACGGCCGCGTGCAGCGTGGCTCCCAGCGACCACAGGTCCGCCTCCACGCTGGACGCCCCTTCGGCGGCGCGTTCCGGGGCCACGTACTGCGGGGAGCCGAGGACCAGCCCGGGACGGGTCATGGCCCCGTCGCCGCCCTCGAAGACGGCCAGCCCGAAGTCGGTGAGCAGGACCCGACCGTCGCGGGCCAGCAGCACGTTCGCGGGTTTCACGTCCCGGTGCAGCACCCCGGCGTCGTGCGCGGCGCGCAGCCCGGCGAGCACGGCCAGCCCGATCCCGGCGGCCCGCCGGGGCGGCAGCGGGCCGTCGCTCTCGATGAGCTCCTGGAGCGAGCGGGACGGGACGTACTCCATGATCAGCCACGGGTCGCCCTGGACCCGGACCACGTCGTAGACCCGCACCACGTTGGGGTGGCTGAGCCGCGCGGCCGTCCGCGCCTCGCGCAGCGTGCGCGCGCGCAGCTCGTCCCGCTCGTGTTCGGCGAGCCAGTTCGGCGGCACCACCTGCTTCACCGCCACCTCGCGGTGCAGCTCCTCGTCCCGAGCGCGCCAGACCTGGCCCATCCCGCCGCGGCCGACCAGCTCGAGCAGGCGGTACCGCCCGGCGATCACTACCTCCCGCACCGCACTCCTCACCGCTGGTCGTGGACCACAATAGCCAACGGATCGGACGGTACCTATCGTTCGTCAGGGCGGCGTGCCCTAGCTCGCCGCGCCGGCCAGCAGATTTCCGTCCGGAATGGAGATGGCGGACCGGTTGCCGGCCAGCAGGGCGGCGGCCCGGCGGGCCTGGAACGTGTGGTGCTCCCGGCGGGCGACGGCGTAACTGCCGGCGGTGCGGGCGGCGATGGCCGACCAGGTGTAGCGCCGGGCCACCATGGCCCGCGCCTTGCGCGCCACCCGGCGGGCGAAGACCTCGTCGCCGAGCAGCCGGTCGACCGCGCCGGCCAGCGCGTCCGGGTCGCCGTGCGGGAAGGTCACCCCGGTCACGCCCGGTTCGACGATCTCGGCCAGCCCGCCGGTGCGCGCCACCGCGAGCGGCGCGCCGGCGGCGGCCGCCTCCAGCGCGATCATCCCGAACGGCTCGTAGAGGCTGGGGACCACGGTGGCGTCGGTGGCGGCGAGCACCGCCGGGAGCTGCGTCGCGTCCAGGAAACCGGCGAACCGCACCGTGTCGCCCAGGCGCAGCCGGTCGGCCCGGTCCACCAGCTCGTCCCGGTACGGGCCGTCCCCGGCGATCACCACCCGCAGTCCCGGGTGCCGGTCGGCCAGGTGCGGCACGGCGTCCACCAGGTGTTGCACGCCCTTCTCGTAGACCAGCCGGCCGGCGTACCCGATCAGCGGCCCGCCGGCGGCGAAGCGCGCCCGGGCCGAGGCGACCGCGTGCGGGCGGGCCCGCCAGGCCCGGTCGTCCACGCCGTTGGCGACCACGTCGATCCGACCGGCCGGCACGTCGAACAGCCGGGCCACCTGCTCCCGCATGTAGCCGGAGCAGGCGATCACCCGAGCCGAGGCGTTGCTCAGCCAGTGCTCGACGCCGTGGATGGTGCGGTTCATCTCGCCCGGCAGCCAGCCCTGGTGCCGGCCGGCCTCGGTGGCGTGGATGGTGGTCACCAGCGGCACGTCGAGGTGCTCGGCCAGGGTGACGGCGGTGTGCGCGACCAGCCAGTCGTGGGCGTGGATCACGTCGTACGCGCCCGACTCGGCGGCGCGCAGGGCGGCCCGGGTGAGCGAGTGGTTGAACGCCATGGTCCAGGCCAGCAGCGAGTCGGTGGCCAGCGGGAAGCGGACCGGGTCCTCGGCCGCGCGGACGATGCGGACGCCGTCGGCGTACTCCTCCAGCGGGACGCCGTCGCCGTGGCGGGTGACCACGGTGACCTCGTGCCCGGCGGCGGCCAGGGCGACGGAGAGCGCGTGCACGTGGCGGCCGAGCCCACCGACGAGCACGGGTGGGTACTCCCAGGAGAGCAACAGCACCCGCAGGTGCCGGGCGGGCTGGATGTCGATCACTTCGGCGTCAGCTGACACGCGGCCCCCTTTGAGTTGTGGTGTCCCGCCCCCACGGCGTCGCCGCGGGGGTTCCGGTGGGATCGCCACCCATCCTGCCCAGGGGTCGATAACCGGCGGCGACGCGCCGGTTGCCGGTCTGTAACGCGTTACCGGCGGGCGCGCCGCGCGCGCAGCAGCTCCGCCACCGACCAGGCCTGGAACGGGCAACCGGTGGCGGTGTGCGGCGCGGCGCCGTCGGCGGTCTCGCTGACCGAGCCGAGGCCGACCTCGGCCAGGTGGCCCTCCAGGCCCACCAGCAGGTCGTCGGTGGGCAGGCCGGCCCGGCGGTACGCGTCCAGCAGCGGCCCGGTCAGCCAGGGCCAGACCGTGCCCTGGTGGTAGGCGGAGTCCCGCTCGGCCGGACCGCCCCGGTGCCGCCCGACGAAACCGGGGGAGTCGGGGGCGAGGCTGCGCGGCCCGAGCGGGGTGACCAGCGCCTCGGCGACGCGGCGCAGCGTGGCCTCGTCCGGCTCCAGCGGGGCGTACGGCAGGGACCAGGCGAGCAGCTGGTTGGGGCGCAGCAGGTCGTCGTCGTGGTGCGGGGCGCCGCCGAGCGGGTACGCGGGCGCCGGGGCGTCCAGCACGTCGTGCAGCCAGCCGGCCGGCGCGGGGAAACGGTCGCGGAACGACGCGGTGGCCCGGGAGTGCAGCGCCCACAGCGTGCCGGCGTCCCGACCGGCCAGCTCGGTCAGCTCGGCGAGCCCGGCCAACCCGTTGATCCACAGCGCGTTGACCTCGACCGGCTTGCCGGTACGCGGGGTCACCGGCACGCCGTACACGCGGGCGTCCATCCAGGTCAGCGCCACGTCCGGCGGGCCACCCTGGGTGAGCAGCCCGTCGGCCGGGTCGACGCCGATGCCGTAGCGGGTGCCGGCCACGTGTGCCTCGACCACGCCGTGCAGCGCGGGCAGCAGCTCGTCGCCGAGGTCGGTGTCGCCGGTGACCGTGACGTGCCGGTTGACCGCGTGCAGGAACCACAGCGTGCCGTCGACGGTGTTGTGCTCGACCCGGCCGGTGTCGGCGGTGTTCGCCAGCATGCCCGCCGACAGCGTGCCCGCGTACGCCCGCAGCAGCTCGCGGCCCTCGTCGGCGCGGCCGGTGCAGAGGAACAACCCCTCGTAGGAGATCATCGTGTCCCGCGACCAGGCCCCGAACCAGGGGTAGCCGGCCACCACGTCCGGGCCGGTGGCGGTGCGCACCACGAACGCGTCGGCGGCCAGCGCGAGCGTCGCCTCGACCGCGTCCTCGGGCTTCGCCGCGGCCACCATCGCGCGGTGGCGCCGCCGGGCCGCCTCGACCACGGCGGTCGCCGAGATCGGAAGAGCGTCG
>NZ_CADEAU010000491.1 GCF_902825405.1 Micromonospora maritima
GGTGTCCCGTGCCGGGTCGCCGACGGGCGGGGCGCTGACCGGCGCCTGACGGGTCACCGGGGACTCCTCCGCCGGGTGGCGCACGCCGTTGACGTGTCGACCGTTGACCCGGGCCGGCGGCTCCTCGGTCGCGGGGTGGCCGGGCGGGGCCGGCAGGTCGCCGTGCCTCGGCGAGGAGGTGGCCCAACTGCCACCGAGGTCCCCGTAGGGCCAGCCGCCGGGCGCCGGTGCGCCCCGGGACCAGCCGTCCGCCGGGGGCGCCCATCCGCCGCCGGTGCGGGCCGGGTCGTCGTGCTGGCCCGTCCCGTCGCCGTGCTCTCCCGGGGTGGCGGCTCCGGGTTGCCCTGTTTCACTCACCGCGCGCTCCTTGGTCGCCCCCGCTGAGGCTACCGTGTGGTGACAGTGGCGATAAGTTACAGCGGCGGGCCAATTCCGCGACGGGTTCACGAACCCGGACCGGTTCGGGTGATACGTGCCGGCTCGTACGCAGATACTCGGAGGTTCCCATGACCGCAGTGGGGAACGGTGCACAGACCGCCGGCCGGCCCACCCGCCTGCCCCGCTCGGCGCGCCGTAAGCAGCTGCTCGCCGCTGCTCAGGAGGTGTTCGTCGCGCAGGGCTACCACGCCGCCGCGATGGACGACATCGCCGAGCGGGCCGGCGTATCCAAGCCCGTTCTCTACCAACACTTCCCCGGGAAGATGGAGCTCTACCTGGCGCTGCTGGACACGCACTGTGACGCCATCGTCGCAAAGGTGCACGACGCGATGCGCGGCACCCACGACAACAAGGAGCGCGTCGGCGCGGCCGTGCGGGCCTACTTCGACTTCGTCGACCACGAGAGCGAGGCGTTCCGGCTGGTCTTCGAGTCCGACCTGCGCAACGACCCGGCCGTGCGGCAGCGGGTGGAGCGGGTCGAGCAGGGCTGCATCGCGGCGATCACCGACACCATCATCTCGGACACCGGGGTGAGCCGGTTCCACGCCGAGCTGCTGGCGTCCGGCTTGGTCGGCGCGGCGGAGACGGCCGCCCAGTTCTGGCTGGCGGGCGGTCGCCAGGTGCCCAAGGCCGAGGCCGAGGCGCTTGTCGCGGCGCTGTCCTGGCGCGGCATCGCCAGCTTCCCGCTGCAAGGTGAGTCAGCCTGAACATCGGGCCGTCGGATCGGATAGCCTTCCCACGGTGGCTTTTTCGCCCCAGTTGAGGAGGCACAGTGGAGGTCAAGATCGGCGTGCAGTACGCGCCGCGGGAGCTGGTCCTGGAGAGCGCGCAGTCGCCGGCCGAGATCGAGCAGATCGTGACCGACGCCTTCGCCAAGAGCGAGGGCACGCTCTCCCTGACCGACGAGAAGGGCCGGCGGGTCATCGTGCCGGTCGGCAAGGTCGCCTACGTCGAGATCGCGGAGGCATCGCCCCGCGCGGTCGGGTTCACCGTCCGCTGATCCCCGGCACACCGGTCGCCGTGGCGGGGACCCCCGCCGCGGCGACTCAGTTGTTCAGCCCGACGGCCGCCATCCGCGCGGTGTGCGCCTCGGTGAGCCGCCGCAGCAGCGTCGACACGTCCGCGCCGGCCCGCCCGATCAGCGCGGCCAGCGCTCCCCGGTCGTCGGCGGCGGCGACCCGCCGGGCCTGGGACAGCGCCTCGCCGAGCAGCCGCCGCGCCCAGATCGAGAGCCGGCCGGCCATCCGTGGGTCGGCCTCGATCGCGGCCCGGATCTCGGCCGCGGCGAAGTCGGCGTACCGCGAGTCGTGCAGGACGTCGAGGAGCAGCGCCCGGTCCGGCCCGTCCAGCCCGCCGGCGATCTCGCGCAGGAAGTCGTCGGTGATCGCGTCCCCCACGTACGCCTTGGTCACCGCCTCCGGCCAGTCCCGCGGCTCGGTCGAGTCGTGGTAGGCGCGCAGCGCGTCGACGTAGGGGGCCATCGCCGCCTCCGGGGCGACGCCGAGGGCGCCGAGCCGGTCGGCGAGCCAGCGGTAGTGCGCGATCTCGGCCGCGGCCATCTCGCTGAGCGCGGCGCGGCGGCGCAGGTCGGGGGCGAGGCGGGCGTCGGCGGCGAGGCGGTCGAAGGCGAGCAGTTCGCCGTACGCCACGAGGCCGAACAGATCGGTGACGGCGGGGTCGGGGGCGGACACGAGGCGCAGGTTACCCGCTCGACGCTGTGAGCCAGGTCACAACGATTACCCCCGCGCGCGTCACCGCCACCTGGAATCGGGACGACTCAGGGGCCGTTCAGGTAGGATGAGACAGTTGCCGTGGGCACCGACCTGGTCAGCGTGGTTGATGAGCATTCCGTCAGCTCCGCCGATCAGCACCGGTCCCCGGAGCGCGTGCGGCCCGGTCCGGCTCGGCGAAACCGCCCCCGACCGCGTGGCCCGCGCCACACCGATCGCGCCCTGAGGACATTGAGGGGCGCACCACGAGAGGGCACCCCCAGATCCAGATGAGTGAGCAGATTTCCGGCCAGCCACTGGCCCCCACCGCTCCGGTCCGACCGGAGGCACCCACGTTCGCCGCGCTCGGCGCCCGACAGGAGACCGTCGAGGCGCTGGCGGCCGCCGGCATCACCCGCGCCTTCGCCATCCAGGAGTACGCGCTGCCGATCGGCCTGCGCGGCGTCGACCTGATCGGGCAGGCCCCGACGGGCACCGGCAAGACCCTCGGCTTCGGCATCCCGCTGCTCGAGCGCGTGTTCGCCCCGTCCGAGGGCAGCGACGGCGTGCCGCAGGCACTTGTCGTCGTCCCGACCCGCGAGCTGGGCATCCAGGTCGCCAAGGACCTCGACGCCGCCGGTCGCACCCGGGGCGTCCGGGTGCTGCCGATCTACGGCGGCGTCGCGTACGAGCCGCAGATCGAGGCGCTGCGCAGGGGCGTCGAGATCCTCGTCGGCACGCCCGGCCGCCTGCTGGACCTGCAGAAGCAGAAGCACCTGCGGCTCGACCGGGTCCGGGCGCTCGTCCTCGACGAGGCCGACCGGATGCTCGACCTGGGCTTCCTCGACGACGTCGAGAAGATCCTGGCGATGCTGCCGGAGGACCGGCAGACCATGCTCTTCTCGGCCACCATGCCGGACCCGATCGTGGCGCTGTCCCGGCGGTTCCTGCGCCGCCCGGTGACCATCCACGCCGGGCACACCGCCGAGACCGGCCCGTCGCCGCAGACCCAGCAGCTGGCGTACCGCACCCACTCGCTCAACAAGGTCGAGATCGTGGCGCGGATCCTCCAGGCCGAGGGGCGCGGGCTGACCATGATCTTCACCCGCACCAAGCGGGCCGCCGACCGCGTCGCCGAGGACCTCGACTTCCGTGGCTTCGCCGTCGCCGCCGTGCACGGTGACCTGGGCCAGGGCGCGCGGGAGCGGGCGCTGCGCGCGTTCCGCGCCGGCAAGATCGACACGTTGGTCGCCACCGACGTGGCGGCCCGGGGCATCGACGTCACAGGCGTCACCCACGTGATCAACTACGACTGCCCCGAGGACCAGGACACCTACACCCACCGGATCGGCCGCACCGGCCGGGCCGGCGCCACGGGTGTCGCGGTCACGTTCGTCGACTGGGACGACGTGCCCCGCTGGCGGATCATCGACAAGACCCTCGGGCTCGACATGCCCGAGCCGCCGGAGACCTACCACACCTCCGCGCACCTCTACACCGACCTGGACATCCCCACCGACGTCAGCGGCACCCTGCCGACCGCCGAGCGCACCCGTGCCGGGTTGTCGGCGGAGGTCGAGGAGGACCTGGGCGGCGGCCGGTCGCGGCGCGGCACCCGACGTGGCGAGGGCCGCGGTGACAGCCGTGGTGACAGCCGGGGCCGGGAGCGCAGGCGGGGTCGTGGCGACGCGGTCGGCGGCGCC
>NZ_CADEAU010000492.1 GCF_902825405.1 Micromonospora maritima
CGCAGCGCCAGCGGCACCCACGGGACCACGGCCAGCGCGGCCAGCCCGGCCCAGACGCCCAGCCCGGCCCGCCAGGAGCCGAACGCGTGGGCGACCGGCACGGCGGACGCGGCGGCGACCGTCGTGCCCACCGTCAGGGCCATCGTGTACGCCCCGGTGACCAGCCCGGTGCGGTGCGGGAAGTGCTGCTTGACCAGCATCGGCAGCAGGATGTTCGCCACCGCGATGCCGGCCAGCGCGAGCGCGCTGGTGAGCACGAAGACCGCCGCCGACCCGGTGACCGCGCGCAGCACCTGCCCGGCGGTGAGCGCGACCATGGCCAGGACGAGCACCCGGGGCGCCGCCCAGCGGCGGACCAGCCACGGGGTGAGCGCCCCCAGCCCGGCGAACGCCACGGTGGGCAGGGTGGTGACCACGCCGGCCATGGCGCCGGAGAGGCCGAGCCCGACGCGGATCTCGTCGAGCAGCGCGCCCAGGCTGGTGACCGCGGCCCGCAGGTTCAACGCGACCAGCAGCATCCCGGCCAGCACGAGCAGACCGCCACGCGCCGGACCGACGGCCGGGGCCGGGGTGGCGGCCGGGGCCGGGCCGGGCGTGACGTCGGCGGTGGGCGCGGTCGCGGTGGGCGTGGGTGGCGGGGTCATGACCTCGAACCTACAATCATGGGATGAATTTCGGCAGCAGGTGTAACCGGTGACACCCGCCGTGGATTCCGTCGCCGTGCCACCGCGCGGGCACCGGGTCCGGCAGACCATCGAGCAGCTCCGGGAGCGGATCCTCGGCGGCGAGTGGCCGGTGGGTGGGCGCATCCCCACCGAGCCGCAACTGGTCGCCGCGCTCGGGGTCGGGCGCAACACGGTCCGCGAGGCGGTCCGGGCACTGGTGCACGCCGGCGTGCTGGAGTGCCGGCAGGGCTCCGGCACCTACGTGGTGTCGACCGACGAGCTGGCCCCGGTGGTGGCCCGCCGGCTCACCGACGACCGGATGGCCGAGGTGATCGAGGTCCGGCGCGCGTTCGAGGTGGAGGCCGCCCGGCTCGCCGCGCTGCGGCGTACCCCGGCCGACCTGGCGGCGCTCGACGGCGCGCTCGCCACCCGGGAGGCCGCCTGGCGCTCCGGCCGGGTGGACGAGTTCGTCGAGGCCGACGCCGCGCTGCACACCGTGGTGGTGGCCGCCGCGCACAACGCCATGCTCGCCGAGCTGTACGCCTCGGTCGGCGCCGCGCTGCGCAGCACCGTCGCCCAGGCCATGGGCCCGGCGCTGACCGACGAGCGATACGTCGACCACGGTCGACTCGTCGCCGCGATCCGGGCCGGCGATCCGGAGCGGGCGGCGATCGAGGCCGGTGCTTTTCTCGAGGGGCCGGCCGGGGCATAGGTTGTCCGCGACGCAGATTCGGACAGCACGGGAGAACGAATGCTCAAGGGCTTCAAGGACTTCATCATGCGCGGCAACGTCGTCGACCTGGCGGTCGGCGTCGTCATCGGTGCGGCGTTCACGGGCGTGGTCACCCAGTTGACCAAGTCGTTCCTGGAACCACTGGTACGGGTGTTCATCGCACTGATCACCGGCAGCAAGGACGGCCTCAGCGGGTCGACGCCCAAGTTCCGGGGCATCCCGTTCGACTGGGTGGCGTTCGTCAACGCGGCGATCACCTTCGTGCTCACCGCGGCGGCGCTCTACTTCCTGGTCGTCTACCCGATGAACCGGCTCGCCGAGCGGCGCAAGCGCGGCGAGGAGCCGCCGCCCTCGGCGCCGAGCGAGGAGGTCAAGCTGCTCACCGAGATCCGGGACGCGCTGCTCGCCGGTGGCCACGGCACGCCCGTGCAGCGCGGCGCCCTCGACGACGTGCTGGGCCGTCGGCAGGAGCCGCCGACCCCGCGCTGACGCCATAGCCGATCGGCCCTCGTGGGAATCCCGCGGGGGCTGACGTGTATCGAACACATGTTCGATAGAGTCCGGGCATGGAGCAGCGCAGGCACTGGTGGAACGGGAAATGGGGACGGCTCGCCCGGCGGGACGTCTTCCTCCGGGTGGACGGCGACCGCTGGCACGTGGAGCAGCGCGCCGGTGGCGCCGAGGGAGTCTCCCGGTTCTACGAGCACGCCAGCGTCGAGGAGGCGGAGGAGACGGTCCGGGCGCTCCTGGAAGGGCCGGACACCTGGCGCGAGCTGTCCCCCCGCCCACCGGGCGGCTGGGCCCCGTCCACCTAGGTCCGGTCTCGGCCGAGCCCACGGCGAGACGTGCCGGAAACGAGCATCAGCCGCTGCCGGTGACCGTGCGTGACCACGCCAGAGGAACGGTCGCCCGAGGGCGATATACCTGAGGGTCATAATTATGACCCTCAGGTATATCGCTTCACCCGACCCTCTTCCATCAGCCCCGACCGCCCCACGGGACGGCGGCCGGCGCCCACGATCCGTTTAGCGCCCGCGCGCCCCGGGAACCGCTCCTGCATGAGCCAGCAGCAGGACACCGTCTCCCGGGTCACCACCGGCATGCGGGTGGTCGACTCCACCGGCGTCGAGGTGGGCGCCGTGGATCTCGTCCAACGCGGTGACCCGGCGGCGGTGACCGTGCAGGCGCCCACCCCGGTCGACCCGGGCGGCAGCCTCGACGAGCTGATCGAGTCGGCGGCCGTCGACGAGCCGGAGGTGCCGGCCGACCTGGCCGCCCGGCTGCTGCGCGAGGGCTACCTCAAGGTCTCCACCGAGCTGACCCCCACCGGCGCGGTCTACGTGCTGGCCGACCGGATCGCCGGGGTCAGCGACGGCGCGGTACGCCTCACCGTCCCGGCCGCGGAGCTACCCGCCGAGGAGTGACCGCCGCACGTCAGGCGGAGCGGACGGGGACGGCCTCGCGGTCGACCCCGTCAGCCGGTGTCTCGCCAGGTCGCGCCCGGTCGGCCCGGCGGCGGAAGAGCAGCAGCATCAGGCAGCCGGCGACCAGGCCCCAGAACGCCCCACCGACTCCGAGCAGGCTGACCCCGGAGGCGGTGACCACAAGCGTGACCACGGCGGCCTCCCGCGCCTCCGGCCGGGCCACCGCCGCCGCGACCGCGCCGGCCAGCGCGCCCAGCAGGGCGAGGCCGGCGACCGCCTCGACCAGCACCGGCGGAGAGAGCAGCACCAGGGCGGTAGCCGCGCCGGCGCCCAGGCCGAGCAGCGCCAGGCCGATCCCGGCGGTGACCGAGGCGATCCAGCGCCGGTCCGGGTCGGGGTGGGCGTCGGGGCCGGCGGCGAGCGCGGCGGTGATCGCGGCCAGGTTCACCGCGTGCCCGCCGACGGGTGCGCCGAGCGCGGTGGCGAGCCCGGTGACCCGCAGTGCGGAGCCCAGCGGGGCCCGGTAGCCGTAGCCGGCGAGCACGGCGACGCCGGGCACGTTCTGCGCGGCCATGGTGACCAGGAACAGCGGGAGCGCGAGGCCGACCACCGCGGGCAGCGTCCAGGCGGGCACGGTGAGCGCGACCACCGGCGTGACGTCCAGCCGGGCCGGCCCGGAGGTGGTCAGCGCGATCGCCACCACGGCCACGGCGAGCGCGCCGGGGACCGCCCACCGGCGGGCGAAGCGGTGCAGCAGCAGCCAGACGAGCACCACCGGCACGGCCAGGCGGGGCACCTCCACCAGCGCGCGTACCGGCGCGGTGCAGAGCGGCAGCAGGACGCCGGCGAGCATGGCGGAGGCGATGGGCGCGGGGATGGCGGCGACCGCGCGGCCGAGCGCGGGGACCAGTCCGGCCGTGACGACGAGCAGGCCGGTGAGCAGGAAGGCACCCACCGCGGCGGGCCAGCCGCCGGGCACCGGCCCGGTGGCCACGAGCAGCGCCGCGCCCGGCGTGGACC
>NZ_CADEAU010000493.1 GCF_902825405.1 Micromonospora maritima
GACCGCCCACAGCGGCTGGGCGGCGGCGAACCGGGCCAGCAGCGCGGCGTCGCCGAGCAGGTAGCCGATCCGCAGCCCGGCCAGCCCCCACGTCTTGGTCAGGCTGCGGACCACCACGAGGCCGGGCAGGTCGCGCCGGGCGGCCAGGGACTCGGGTTCGCCGTCGACGCCCGGCGCGGCGGTGGTGTCGGCGAACGCCTCGTCGACCACCAGCACCCGGCCGGGGCGGGCGAGCGCGGCGAGCGCGTCCGCCGGGTGCAGCACCGAGGTCGGGTTCGTGGGGTTGCCGACCATGACCAGGTCGGCGTCGGTGGGTATCCGGGCCGGGTCGAGCCGGAAGCCGTCGGCCGGGTCGAGCAGCACCCGGTCCACCCGGTGGCCGGCGGCGCGCAGGGCGGCCTCCGGTTCGGTGAACTGCGGGTGCACCACCACCGGGTGGCGGGCCTCGCGCAGCGCGCGGGCGATCAGCACGAAACCCTCGGCGGCCCCGGCGGTGAGGAGTACCTCTTCCGGGGGTCGCCCGTGCCGGTGAGCGACGGCGGCGCGGGCGGGCGCCGGGTCCGGGTACGCGGCCAGTTCCCCCAGTGCGGCGGTCAACGGGTCGGCCAGCCAGTCGGGCATCGGGGCACGGCGCACGTTGACGGCCAGGTCGACCAGGCCGGGCGTGGCCTCGACGTCCCCGTGGTGGCCCAGGTCGGGCTGGTCGAGCGCGGCGGCGCTCCCGGTCGATGGTGCGGGCATGTCCGCGATCCTGCCGGGAAGCCGCCGCCCGGGACAGCGCATCCAGGCGTGGGGCGCGTCACGGCCCGCCGGTTTATGAGTTCTTCTCATTTCCGAATCGGAAATGTCATAGCTTGACCCCGTGAGCAACCGACCCCTTGCCTCCGCTGGTCGTGCCGTGCCCCTTCTCCGCGCCGGGCTGATCGCCGGCATCGTCGTCGCCGCCGCGTTGTACCCGCTGGTCGCCGTCACCGGCATCGGCGCCAAGGCCACCGCGCACGCCGTGGAACAGAAGACGAACATCCTCAAGACCGCGCTGCCGGCCGAGACCTCGTACGTCTACGCGCCCGACGGCAAGACCGTGCTGACCATGTTCTACGAGGAGTACCGGCAGTACACCAAGATCGAGAACATGTCGCCGAACATCCAGCAGGCGATCGTCGCCGCCGAGGACAACCGCTTCTACCAGCACCACGGCGTCGACCCGAAGGGCGTGGCGCGGGCGTTCGTGTCCAACGCCCGCTCCGGCGGCGTCTCCCAGGGCGCCTCGACGCTCACCATGCAGTACGTCCGGATGGCCCTGCGGGACAGCGCGACCACGCCGCGGGAGGTCCAGGAGGCCACCCAGCAGACCAGCCTGCGCAAGGTCAAGGAGATGCGCATGGCGCTGGACATCGAGAAGCATCTCAGCAAGGACCAGATCCTCGAGCGCTACCTCAACTCGGCCTACTTCGGCCACCGCGCCTACGGGATCTACGCCGCCTCGCAGATCTTCTTCTCCAAGACGCCGGCGACGCTCACCCCGGTCGAGGCCGCCACGCTGGCCGGCCTGGTGAAGTCCCCCTCGGAGTACGACCCGATCACCTCCGACCAGAAGGACGCCACCGGCCGGCGCAACTACGTGCTCGACAACATGGCCCGCCTCGGCTACCTGTCGCCGGACGCCGCCGCGGCGGCCAAGGGCCAACCGATCAGGCTGAAGCTGACCACCCCGCCGAACGACTGCGCCGCGATCGACGGCGGGCACCGCAGCTGGGGCTTCTACTGCGACTACCTGAAGAACTGGTGGAGCGCGCAGCCCGCGTTCGGCGAGAACCGCCTGGAACGGATGGACAAGCTGCGCCGTGGCGGCTACCGGATCGTGCTCGCCCTCGACCCGAAGACGCAGGCGGCGGCGGAGAAGAACGTGGGCGCCAAGGACAACACCGGCAGCCCGTTCGCCAACGGCATCGTGGTCGCCGAACCCGGCACCGGGCGGATCAAGGCGATGGCCGTGAACCGCAACTACTCGCTGGACCTGGCGGAGAACCCGAACAGTTCGAACCCCGAGGCCGGCCCGAAGGTCAAGGCGAACTACCCGAACACGGTGGCGCCGCTGCTGGGCGGCGGGTCGCTCCCCGGCTACCAGGCCGGCTCGACGTTCAAGATGTTCCCCATGCTCGCCGCGCTCAACGCCGGGATGCCGCTGTCCACCGCCTACGACTCGCCGTACACGTACAAGTCGGCGGTGTACGACGGCTGGGCGCCGTCCAACGCCAGCGGCGCGATGACCGGCCGGCAGACCATGTGGTCCGGCTTCGGCAAGTCGGTGAACACCTACTTCATCCAGCTGGAGGAGAAGATCGGCGCGGACGCCGGGGTGCGGCTGGCCGAGCAGCTGGGCCTGCGCTGGCGGACCGACGTGGACAAGGAGCAGGCGTCGCCGGCCAAGGCGAAGAAGTGGGGCGCGTTCACGCTCGGCGTCTCCGACGCCACGCCGCTGGAGATGGCGAACGCGTACGCGGCGATCGCCGCCGACGGGCGCTACTGCGAGGCGATCCCGGTCAACGCGATCATGAACCGGGACGGCACGCCGGCCACGTACTCCACCCCGGGCGGGGTGCAGCGGGAGATCGCCAAGCCCCGGTGCCGGCAGGTGGTGAACGCCGACGCGGCCCGGGCCGCCACCGACGCGGCGCGCTGCCCGACCGGGGACACCCCGGCCAAGGGAAGCTGCGGCGGCTGGTCGACGGCCGACAGCGTCCGGGGCACCGTCGGTCGGCCGGTCGCCGGCAAGACGGGTACGACGGACAGCACCCGGTCCGCCTGGTTCGTCGGCTACACGCCGGAGCTGGCGGCGGCGAGCTTCATCGCCGATCCGGACAATCCGTTCAACGCGGTGGGTGACGGGCAGTCCCAGATCCCGGTGAACGCGGTGGCGCAGACCCTCCGGGACTCCCTGAAGGGCCAGCCCACCCGCCAGTTCACCCCACCGTCGGACCAGATCGTCGGCTGACCCCACGATCCGCCCGGGGGTGCGCCCGGGTCAGTCGATCAAGGAGTTTGCGTCCGGATCCGCGTGATCCCCGACGCGAACTCCTTGATCGACTTTGGATCGGCCGGGGCTTGGCGCACGTCGGGGCTCAGCGCAGGTCGGCCGCCACGAAGGACCACAGTTCCAGGTCGACCCGGGCGCCGCGGACGTAACCGGCGTTGCGGAGCAGGCCCTCGTAGCTGAAGCCGGCCTTCTCGGCGACCCGGCGGGACGCGACGTTGCCGGGCGCCACCCGCAGCTCCACCCGGTGGAAACCGTGCTCCAGGATCAGCGCGATGGCCACCGCGTCCACCGCCTCGGCGGCCAGGCCGTAGCCGCGGGCGTGCGGCGCGATCGCGTACGACACCTCGGTGAGCCGGGCGCCCCAGTCGGTGCGGCGGCTCCACAGGCACCCCACCACGCGCTGGTCCTCCCGGCGGACCACCGCCCAGTGGTCACCGTCGCCGCTGTCGCGGCGCTGCCGGGCCAGCTCGGTGCACCAGGCCCGCCCGTCGATCTGCCCGGCCGCCTCGGCCAGCGGCAGCCAGCGCTGGGTCTGCCGGTCGCCGAACACCTCGTCCACCGCCGTCGCGTCCGTCGCGACCAGCCGGCGCACCTCGGTACGCGGGGTGGACACGGTCAGCGCCGGGAACCGGCGTACCGCCACCTGACCGATCACGCCAGGGCCGCCGAGGGCGCCAGCGCGGCGGCCACCAGGCGGGACGCGACGCCCGGAAGCGCGGCCCAGTGCGGCACCAGCTGCGACGCGTGCACGCCGTGGCGGACGAAGCCCTCCGGAGATCGGAAGAGCGTCGTGTAGG
>NZ_CADEAU010000494.1 GCF_902825405.1 Micromonospora maritima
GGTGGCGCCCGTGCTGGCCCTGCCGGGTCCGGTGCCGGCGCACGGCCGGGGCAGCTTCGGGTACGACGACCGGACCAGCGGCGTGCTCGGAACGGCGGGGACGCTGCGCCGGTTCCGGGTGGCGGTGGAGAACGGCTCCGGCGAGGAGGTCCGCGCCTTCGGTGAGGCGGTGCAGCGGGCCCTGACCGGGCCGGGGAGCTGGGTGGACGGCGGCCGGTTGCGGTTGCAGCGGGTCGCGTCGGGCGAGCGGTACGACTTCACGATCTACCTGGCCACCCGGGACACGGCCGGCCGGCTGTGCGGGGCGGGCGGGATCGACATCCGCAAGGGCGGGGTGCCGTACACGTCCTGCCGGGTGCCCGGCAAGGTCGTGATCAACCTGGACCGGTGGCGCACGTCCGCCCCGCACCTGGTGGCCGCGCGGATGCCGTTGGACACCTACCGGCTCTACGTGGTCAACCACGAGGTGGGGCACCAGTTGGGGCACCACCACGAGGCCTGCCCGGGGGCCGGCCGGCCGGCGCCGGTGATGCAGCAGCAGACCCTGTTCCTCGACGGGTGCCGGCCGAACCCGTGGCCGTACCTGGGCGGGAAGCGGTACACCGGTCCGGCGCTCTGAGCGCCTGATGGTGAGGAATCCTCGCGGCTTGCGCGGTAAAAGCAGCTAAATGCCCGAATTGCGTGGCACGCTGGCACCATGACGTCGTCGTCCCCTTACGACCCGCCTGCCGCGCCCGAACGACCCGGCCTGCGCCGGATGCGCCGCCGCCGTCGACGATCCGTGCTGCTGCTGGCCATGATGCTCGCGGCCGGCGGCGGCGCCGTGGGGATCACCCGGCTGAGCGAACCGGCGCGCCCGGAGCGGGTCCCGCTCGCCGCCGTGCCGCCGCTCGCCCAGGGGGCCGAGGACGAGGTCCCGGCCGCGCCGACCGGCTATCCCACCGCCGGCCCCGGCACCTTCGCCGTGGCCGAGGGCCGGTCCGAGGTACGCGGCCAGGCCGGTCCGCTGCGCCGCTACCGGGTCGAGGTCGAGCAGGGTACGGGCCAGGACGCCGACGAGTTCGCCGCCACCGTGGACGCGGTGCTGGGCGACCCGCGCAGCTGGATCGCCTCCGGGGAGCTGCGGGTGCAGCGGGTGCCCGAGGCGGCCGCCGCCGACTTCACCGTCTATCTGGCCACCCCGGTCACCTCGGAGCGGATGTGCGCCGAGGGCGGGCTGCGCACCGAGCGGTACACGTCCTGCCGGCTGCCCGGCCGGGTGGTGCTGAACCTGGCCCGCTGGATGACGGCGGTCCCCGACTACGGCGCCCCGTTGGAGGTCTACCGGACCTACGTGGTCAACCACGAGGTCGGCCACGAGTTCGGCGAGCTGCACCAGGCCTGTCCCGCGCCCGGCGCCCCCGCGCCGGTCATGCAGCAGCAGACGTACGGGCTGGACGGCTGCGTGCCCAACGCCTGGCCGTACGTCGACGGGGTCCGCTACTCCGGCGAACCGACCGACGGCGTCTGAGTTATTCCCGGTCCCGCAGTTCGGGCCGAGTGTCCCTCATCATGGCCGATCCCCACCCGGGCGAGCGACAATGGCGCGGTCCCACCGCCGATCCCGGGGAGTCCACCGTGTCGTTGCCCCCGCTCGTCGAGCCCGCCGCCGAGCTGACCGTAGACGAGATCCGCCGCTACTCGCGCCACCTGATCATCCCGGACGTCGGGGTCGAGGGGCAGAAGCGGCTGAAGAACGCCCGGGTGCTCTGTGTCGGCGCCGGCGGTCTCGGCTCGCCCGCGCTGATGTACCTCGCCGCCGCCGGCGTCGGCACGCTCGGCATCATCGACTTCGACACCGTCGACGAGTCCAACCTCCAGCGCCAGATCATCCACGGCGTCTCCGACGTGGGCCGGTCCAAGGCGGAGTCCGCCGCGGCCTCGATCCGGGAGATCAACCCGCTGGTCAAGGTGGAGATCCACAACACCGCGCTGGACCGGGAGAACGTGCGGGACATCTTCTCCCGCTACGACCTGATCGTCGACGGCACCGACAACTTCGCCACCCGCTACATGGTCAACGACGCGGCCGTGCTGCTCGGCAAGCCGTACGTCTGGGGTTCGATCTACCGCTTCGACGGCCAGGCGTCGGTGTTCTGGGCCGAGCACGGTCCCTGCTACCGCTGCCTCTACCCGGAGCCCCCGCCGCCCGGCATGGTTCCCTCGTGCGCCGAGGGCGGCGTGCTGGGCGTGCTCTGCGCGTCCATCGGCTCGATCCAGGTCAACGAGGCGATCAAGCTGCTCGCCGGCATCGGCGAGCCGCTCGTCGGCCGGCTCATGGTCTACGACGCCCTGGAGATGAGCTACCGCAAGATCAAGGTTCGCAAGGACCCGAACTGCGCGCTCTGCGGCGAGAACCCCACGGTCACCGACCTGCTGGAGGACTACGAGGACTTCTGCGGCGCGGTCTCCGAGGAGGCCCAGGAGGCGGTGGTCGACTCGACCATCACCGCCCTGGAGCTGAAGGAGTGGCAGGACGCCGGCAAGGACATCTTCCTGGTCGACGTGCGCGAGCCCGCCGAGTACGAGATCGTCCGGATCCCCGGCTCGACGCTGATCCCCAAGGGCGAGATCATCTCCGGCGAGGCGCTGGCGAAGCTCCCGCAGGACCGGCAGATCGTGCTGCACTGCAAGTCCGGCGTCCGCTCCGCCGAGGCGCTCGCCGCGCTCAAGGCGGCCGGCTTCAAGGACGCCGTGCACGTGCAGGGCGGCGTGCTGTCCTGGGTCAAGCAGATCGACCCGTCGCTGCCCGCGTACTGACGTCGATGTCCCCGAGGGCCCTTCCGGTACGCCGGGAGGGCCCTCGGCGTGCCACCGGTGGGGCGGGCCACCTCTGACCGAGCTACCGAGGCGTAACCACGTCGGCGCAGGTAGCGTCGCCCCCGTGGTGGATCTGGAAGCGGCGATCGGGTTCGTCGTGGCGCACGGGGACGCGGTCGACCGCGCCCGACTGTCCCGGCTGCGCACCGGCACGCCGGTGCCACCGGGCCTGCTCGACGCGGCGGAGTCCGGCCAGGCCGTCGGCGGCGGCTGGCCCGCCGTGCTCGACGGCGAGGTGGCGTCCGTGGACGCGACCTGCTTCCGGCTGTCCGAGCTGGACGACCTGGGGGCGCTCGGTCGTCCCGCCGCCCGGCACGCGCTCGACTGGCTGGCCGCCCGCCAGCTCGCCGACGGCGGCTGGGACGAGCACCCGTCGCTGGCCGGGTTCGCGCCGGAGTGGGCCACGCCCGGCGATCCCGAGGCCCGGTTCTACCTGACCGCGAACGCCGGGTTCTGGCTCACCGTGGCCGGGCTGGACGCCCGCGCCGCCGGCCCGCTCGACCACCGCGTCGGTGGGGCGTACGCCGGCGTGGTCCAGGCGGCGGCCCAGGCGCTCGCCGGGCAGCTCGCGGCGGACGGGAGCTGGCCGTCGTTCCTGCCGGCCGGCTGGCTGGCCGCGGCCGTGCTGCACCGCCAGCGGATGTACTACGAGTCGGCCCGGATCCAGGCCGTGCTCGCCGACCGGATCCCCGGCATGTCCGCGGCCGACGTGGCCTGGCTCGCCGCCACGCTGCGGCGGGTGGAGGTCGGCGAGGAGCAGTGGCTGCTGGTGTCGGCGCGGCGGCGGCTGGCCGAGACCCAGCGCAGCGACGGCGGCTGGGACAGCGACGACGGTCACCAGTTCGACGTGCACACCACGCTGCGCGCGATCCGGGCCTGCCGCTCGGACGTCCCCGAGGCCCCGCGCGCCGGCGCGCAGTTCGTGGTGCCGGGCATCGTCGCGCTGCCCGCCGTGCCGGCCCCGCGCCCCACC
>NZ_CADEAU010000495.1 GCF_902825405.1 Micromonospora maritima
CGCCCGGTGGCGCGACGCGCGCCGGGCCCGCGCCGGGTGGCCAGGTCGGCGCGGGTGGCGGGACGGTTGTCGGTGCCGACCGTTACGGTTCGGGGGTAGCACGAGCACGGGAGGTCGACAGCGGTGTCCGAAGACGGCGGTGTGTCCGAAGAAGCGGTGCCCACGGCGGTCGACGCCGCGCAGGAGGCGGCGGCCGGCGCCGAGCCGACCCCGGCGGCCCGGGAGCGGCACGCGACGCTGAGCCAGGAGCTCACCGAGCACCAGTACCGCTACTACGTGCTGGACGCGCCGACCGTCACCGACGCGGAGTTCGACAGGCAGCTGCGCGAGCTGGAGGCGCTGGAGGCCGAATACCCGGCGCTGCGCACCCCCGACTCACCCACCCAGCGGGTCGGTGGCACGTTCTCCACCGACTTCACGCCGGTCACCCACGCCGAACGGATGCTCTCGCTCGACAACGCCTTCGCCGACGAAGAGCTGGCCGCCTGGGCCGAGCGGGTCGAGCGCGACGCCGGCGGCCCGGTGCCCTACCTGTGCGAGCTGAAGGTCGACGGGCTGGCCATCAACCTGACCTACGAAAAGGGCCGGCTGGTGCGCGCGGCCACCCGGGGCGACGGGCGCACCGGGGAGGACGTCACCGCCAACGTCCGCAGCATCGAGGGCGTGCCGGCCCGGCTCACCCCGGCCGACGACTTTCCCGACGTGCCGGAGCTGGTCGAGGTGCGCGGCGAGATCTACTTCCCGGTGGCCGCGTTCGCCGACCTCAACGCGAGCCTGGTCGAGCAGGGCAAGGCGCCGTTCGCCAACCCACGCAACGCCGCCGCCGGCAGTCTGCGGCAGAAGGACCCGCGGGTCACCGCCTCCCGGCCGCTGCGCCTGGTCGTGCACGGCATCGGCGCGCGCACGGGTTTCCGGCCGACGGCCCAGTCCGAGTCCTACGCCGCGCTCAAGGCGTGGGGGCTGCCCACCAGCGACCGCTGGAAGGTGGTGGACGACCTCGCCGGGGTCGCGGACTACATCGCCTACTACGGCAAGCACCGGCACGACGTCGAGCACGAGATCGACGGCGTGGTGGTCAAGGTCGACCCGGTCTCCATCCAGGGCCGCCTCGGCTCGACCAGCCGCGCCCCCCGCTGGGCGATCGCCTTCAAATATCCGCCGGAGGAGGTCAACACCACGCTGCTCGACATCGACGTCAACGTCGGGCGCACCGGCCGGGTCACCCCGTTCGCCGTCCTCGAACCGGTCCGGGTGGCCGGCTCCACGGTCGCCCTGGCGACCCTGCACAACGCCCGCGAGGTCGAGCGCAAGGGCGTGCTCATCGGCGACACGGTGGTGCTGCGCAAGGCCGGCGACGTGATCCCCGAGGTGCTCGGCCCGGTGGTCGAGCTGCGCCCGGCCGACGCCCGCCCGTTCGTCATGCCGACCACCTGCCCGGCCTGCGGCACGCCGCTCGCGCCGGCCAAGGAGAGCGACGTCGACATCCGCTGCCCCAACGCCCGTGGCTGCCCGGGGCAGATCCGGGAACGGGTCTTCTACCTGGCCAGCCGCAAGGTGTTCGACATCGAGGCGCTGGGTGAGAAGGGTGCGGCGGCGCTGCTGGACGCGCAGATCATCACCAACGAGGGCGACCTCTTCCACCTCGACGCCGACCAGCTGCGCCACTCGCCGTTCTTCGTCAACAAGGACGGCAGCCTGGGCAGCAACGCGGTCAAGCTGCTCGACAACCTGGCCGAGGCCAAGGAACGCGACCTGTGGCGGGTGCTGGTGGCGCTCTCCATCCGGCACGTCGGCCCGACCGCGGCGCAGGCGCTGGCCCGGCACTTCCGGTCGATCGACGCCATCGAGGCCGCGGGCGAGGAGGAGCTGTCCTCGGTGGACGGCGTCGGCCCGACCATCGCCGCCAGCCTCAAGGAGTGGTTCGCCGTCGACTGGCACCGCGACGTGGTGCGCAAGTGGGCCGAGGCGGGCGTCCGGATGGCCGAGGAGGGCGGCGACGAGGGGCCGCGACCGCTGGACGGGATCACCGTGGTGGTCACCGGCACGCTGGCCGGGTTCAGTCGCGACCAGGCCGCCGAGGCGATCCAGAGCCGGGGCGGCAAGGTGAGCGGGTCGGTCTCCAAGAAGACCGGCTTCGTGGTGGTCGGCGACAACCCCGGCTCCAAGGCCGACAAGGCGGCCACCCTGAAGCTGCCGATCCTGGACGAGGACGGGTTCCGGGTGCTGTTGGACTCGGGCCCCGAGGCGGCCCGGGCGGTGGCCCGGGTGGAGGGCTGAAACCCGCCCCGGTGGCCGCTGCGCCGTATACCAACTTAATTACGACTACGACCGATTCGTGACTGTCGTGTCGGGGAAATCGACCCGGAGGGCGTTTCATTGGCGTACGGCGCGTGACGGCGCGTGCCGATGCCACTTCCGGGAGGTGCGATGGAGAACGGCGACCCGCGCAACTCCGTCCCGCCCGGGCGGACCGGTCCGTTCTTCGGCTTCGTCGGTGGTGTCGGCGTACTCGCCCTGCTCGTCTCGGTCGGGCCGCTGGTCGCGCTCCCCGACCGGCTGACCGAGCTGCCGGCCGCGTTCTGGACCATGGCGGCGCTCGCCGTCGCCTGCGACGCCCGCCCGTTCGTCCCGCCCGGCCGCCGGCAGACCTCGGCGGTCTTCCCGTCGACCTGCTTCACCTTCGCCATCCTGCTCGGCTGGGGGCTCGGCCCGGCCGTCGCGGTGCAGGCCGTGGCCGTGGCCGTCTCCGGGTGGCGCCTCGGCTACGCGCCCTGGCGCACCGCCTTCAACGCCGCCCAGTACGCCTGCGCGCTCGCCGCCGCGTACGCGATCACCCGGCTCGGCCCGGGCGAGCTGTTCGACGGGGGCCGGCTGCACTGGACCGACGTGGCGGCGGTCGGCGGCGCGACGGTCGCCTGGTTCGTGGTCAACTACGGCCTGGTCACCTCCGCCATCCGGCTGCGCTTCGGCGACCGGTGGTGGCCCAGCGTCCGGCTCGGACTGGCCTACGAGCTGCTCTCCACCGGCTCGCTGCTGCTGCTCGCGCCGGTGCTGGTGGCCGCCGCCCGGGCCAGCGCGGCGCTGATTCCGCTGGTGCTGGTCCCGCTGTTCGCGGTCTACCGGATGGCCCGCCTCTCCGCCGAGCGGGAACAGCTCGCCGACGTGGACCCGCTCACCGGGCTGCCCAACCGCAAGGCGCTGCTCACCGAGGTGGCCGAGCAGGTGCACCTGCACGCCGAACGGGCCGCCCGCGGCGAGCCGGACGGCCACCTGGCCCTGCTGCTGCTCGACCTCGACCGGTTCAAGCACGTCAACGACGCGCTCGGCCACGCGGTCGGCGACCGGCTGCTGGTCGAGGTGAGCGCCCGCCTGATCGACGTGGTCGGCGAGCGGGACCTGGTGGCGCGGCTCGGCGGGGACGAGTTCGCCATCGTCGTACCCCGGCTGGCCGGCCTCGACGAGGCCCGCGAGCGGGCCGACCGGGTGGTCGCCGCGCTCGCCGAGCCGGTGCCGCTGGACGGGCTGCCCCTGGACGTGGGCGGCTCCATCGGCGTCGCGCTCTTCCCCGACCACGGCGAGGACTTCGCCACCCTGATGCGCCACGCCGACGTCGCCATGTACGACGCCAAGCACCGCAACGACACCGTCGCCGTCTACGCGCCGGAGTCCGACCACAACTCTGCGGAACGGTTGAGCCTCCTGGCCGACCTGCGCCGGGTGCTGGAGTCGCCGCCGGCCGGGGAACCTGTCGGCGTACGCGGGGGTGACGGCGCGGCGTTGGCGCCGGACCTGCCCGCCGCCGGGCCGGCGCACGACGCGCGGCCG
>NZ_CADEAU010000496.1 GCF_902825405.1 Micromonospora maritima
TGATCCTGTTCGGCGAGCGGGACGAGCCCGCGGCCTGGCTGCGCGGCGGCGAGGCGCTGTCGGCCCTGCTGCTCACCGCGACCGCCGAAGGGCTGGCCAGCGCGCCGCTCAGCGACGCGATCGAGCTCGCGTGGCCCCGCCGGATGATGCGTGACCTGCTCGCCGGCGTCGGCGCGCCGTACCTGGTGGTGCGGGTCGGCTGGGGACCCGACGCCGAACTGCCGCCGGCGCCGCGCCGCGCGCCGGCCGACGTCATCGAGGTGGTGGCGCCGCCGCAGTGACCCTCTCGCCGTCCTCCTCCGCCGGGCGCCGGAAGGCGGTCCAGAGGTTGAACCCGACGATCGCGACCACGAACGTCGCCCAGAGCGTGAGCAGTGCCGGTGAGTGACCGTCCCGGGCGAACCGGGGCAGGGCCACGGCCAGCAGCACCACTCCGAACAGCGCCGAGGCGACGGCCATCACCCGCCCTGCCCGCCGGGCGGGCCGGGGCACCGGCGGACGCCGCTCGGCGGTGCCCGCGGCGAGGGCCCGGCGCAGGGTGGTCCCGACCATCGTGACCGCCGCCGCCAGCCAGAGGACGGGGAACCACGAGAAGGGTTCCGTGACGAGCCGCAGCACACCGTAGCCGGCCAGGACCGAGCCGAGCGTCGCGATGAACAGGTCCCGCTGCCGTGCGCTTCCGGACATGCGGGCAGGGTTACCCGGTCCGGCACCGTCGCATGCGGACTCGACCGGGGCCTGGACGCTCGGAGCCGGCGCTAGTCTCGGTGGGTGTTCGCACCGGACCCCGCCGACGCGTTCGTGGTCTTCGGCGACCAGGACTCCGGCTGTCTCTCCTTCGGGGTGCGGGCGGCGGGCCGGCGCTGGTTCGTCAAGCAGGCCCGGACGCCGCAGGCGCGGGTCTCGCTCACCCGGGCCCTCGGGCTGCACGCCGCCGTCCGGCATCCGGGCATCGTCCGGCCGGAACTGGTACGCGACGGCACCGACGGGCCCACTCTGATCTACCCGTGGTGCGACGGCACCGTGCTCAACCACGCCACCGTGCACGGCTCGGACCGCGCCGGCCTGGCCCGCTTCCAGCGCCTGCCGGTCGCCGAGGCGCGCGCGGCCCTGGCGGTGGTCCTCGACGCCCACCTGGCCGTCAGCGCCGCCGGCTACGTCGCGGTCGACCTGTACGACGGTTGCTTCCTCTACGACTTCGACGCACACCGGATGCGGCTGATCGACCTGGACGAGTACCGGCCGGGCCCGTTCGTGCTGGACTCCGAGCGGTTGCCCGGGTCCCGCCGCTACCTGTCGCCGGAGGAGCTGACCCGGGGCTCGCTGATCGACGAGCGCACGACAGTCCACGCGTTGGGCCGTACGCTGCACCACCTGCTCGACGCGCCGTCGGGTTGGCGGGGCGACGACCGCGCCGCGGCGGTGGTGGAGCGGGCCACCCGGGCCGATCCCGATGCCCGGTACGCGTCCGTGCCCGACCTGGTCGAGGCCTGGCGGAACGCCTGACCGCCGACCGTCCGCGGGTCGCGCAAGGAGCGGCGAGCAGCGACCGGAAGTGGCGAGGGGACCGGCGGCACGAACGGGTCGGCCGGACGAGCCGGACAGCGGGCCGGGTGTGCCGACTCCGGCCGCCACGGGCGGGTCCGACGGCGCGGGGCCGCGACGGCGGGGACGACACGCACCACGAGGGACAATTCCCTATTGTCCACCGTCACTGTCAGCAACAATTCTTCGGGATGTTGACGACGATCCGAAAGACAATCATGATGGTCACTGGATCGACCGCACGCCAATGTCGGATCTGGTGGCATTTACCACCCCTCGACAGGATCGCGCCGGGACCGCGAGATTCCGCCGGGTAATCGTGCCCGGCGCGCGTCCGGCAAATCCTATCAAGCGGATAGGAACTGCCACCGCTCGCCCGAGGAGTCCGCCGGTGAACGGGAACAACGACGCTCCCGCCCCGAGTCGGCCGAGGCCGGCTCCACACGGCATTGAGCTGGAGAGACAGCTCGCCCTGCACGGCGGTCGGCCGGTCCGGCGCACGCCGTGGCCCACCTACGACAAAGGCGCGGTATTCCTACACCCGGAGGACGAGGACGCCGCAATTCGGGCTATCCGCAGTCATCTCTACTTCCGATACGACCACCGACCGCAGAACGAAACTGAATGCGGCCGATTCGAGGACGAACTGTGCCGCTATTTCGGCACCCGCCACGCCCTCGCCGTTTCCAGCGGCACTGCCGCCCTGGCCCTCGCCCTGATGGGCGCCGGAGTGCCGGCCGGCTCATTGGTCGCCTGCCCCGGATTCACCTTTGTCGCCACGCCGAGCGCCATTGTGCTGGCCGGCTGCCGGCCGTTCCTGGTCGAGGTCGACGACGACCTGCGGATGGACCTCGACGACCTGCGCCGCCGGTGGCGGCCGGACATCCGCGCGGTCATGGTGGTGCACATGCGCGGGTTCGCCGCCGACGTCGAGGCGCTCGCCGCCTTCGCCGCCGAGATGGGCGTGCCGCTCATCGAGGACGCCGTACCGGCGCTCGGCGCGGAACTCAACGGCCGCAAGCTCGGCACGTTCGGGGCGGCCGGAGCGTTCAGCACCCAGTCGGACAAGGCGCTGAACTGCGGTGAGGGCGGGTTCCTGGTCACCGACGACAGCACGCTGTTCGCCCGGGCCGTCGCGTTGTCCGGCGCGTACGAGGGGCGGCTGCGCCGGCACTTTCCGCACGGCGAGCCGCCGGTGACCGGCCTGGACCTGCCCCTGCTCAGCCTCCGCATGGACGAGATACGGGCGGCCCTGCTGCGGGCCGAGCTGGACCGGCTGCCGCAACGGCTGGCGCTGTTCCACCGCAACTACGAGCACGTCCGCGCCGCCCTGGCCGGGCTGCCCGGCATCGCGGTCCGCCGGCCGGTGGCGCCCGGGGCGTACCTGGGCGAGGCGTTCGTGTTCCGCGTGCCCGGCGGCGACGCGGGCTGGTTCGCCCGGGCGCTGCGGGCCGAGGGGATCGACGCCCGCAACATCGGCGCGGACGACGACCTGAACGTGCGGGCGTTCTGGAACTGGCGCTTCCTCTACGACACCGCCGACGCGGGCGAGATCCGTGCGACGTTGCCGCGCACCGCCCGACTGCTGACCGAGACCGTCGACGTGCCGTTGTCGTCCAACCTGACGCCGGCCGACTGCGACGACCTGGTCCGCGCCGTCCGCAAGGTCGCCGCCGCCCGCGACACCGTGCCGGCGCGGCCGTGAGCGCCGCCCACCGCGACGGCCGACCGCTGCCCCGGCTCGCGCTGGTCGGGCTGCTCGGCGGCCTGTTCGCCGGCTACCTCGGGCTGACCGCGGTCATTCCGGTGCTGCCCGGGTTCCTGCGGGACCGGCACGACGCCGGTGACCTCACCGTCGGCGTCGTGGTCACCGTGACCGCGGTGACCGCGCTGCTGGTCCGGCCGGTCGCCGGAGCCCTCGCCGACCGCTACGGCCACCGCTCCGTGATGCTCACCGGCGCGCTCGTGATGGCCGCCGGCGGCCTGCTCTATCTGGCGCCACTGGACGTGCCGGCGCTGGTGGCGGTCCGGCTGCTGCTCGGTGCCGGCGAGGCGGCGCTGTTCACCGCCGGGGCGGTGTGGATCGTCCAACTCGCCCCGCACCACCGGCGCGGCCAGCTCATCGGCCTCTACGGGGTGAGCATGTGGGGCGGGATCTCCGCCGGCACCTTCCTGGGCGCGACCGTGCAGCAGGCCGGGTACGCGGCGGTGTGGGCGCTCAGCGCCGCCGCTCCGGCCGTCGCCGCCGCGCTGGTCGCGCTGGTGCCGGCGCCGGC
>NZ_CADEAU010000497.1 GCF_902825405.1 Micromonospora maritima
CGCCACGCTGGACGCCGCCGCGGGCCGGGGTCTGCCGGTGGCGGAGCTGCACGCGCGGACCGCCGAGCGGGCGGCCGAGATCACCGCCTACTCGGCGGCGTACCGGGCGTACGTGGGCCGCACCGAAGGGCTGCGCGGAGTGACGCTCGCGCCGTTCGCCGTGCTGGCCGGCGCCGGTGCGAGCTACGCCGACCGCGACCACGGGTGGCACCTGGCGCTCGCCGACCGGCTCTGTTCGGCCGACCCGGAGTTCTTCACCCCGACCCGTCGGCTGGTGGTGGAGCTGGCCGACGAGGCGGCGGTGAACGCCGCGACCGACTGGTGGCTGGCGCTCACCGGTTCCGGCGGCGAGGGCATGGTGGTCAAGCCGTACGCCGGCCCGGCCGCCCGGTCGTCGAAGGGCTCGCTGCTCCAGCCGGGGATCAAGTGCCGCGGCCGGGAGTACCTGCGGATCATCTACGGCCCCGGGTACACCGAAACGGCGCAGCTCGCCGCCTTGCGGCGGCGCTCACTGGGCCGCAAGCGCGGGCTGGCGCTGCGCGAGCACGGCCTGGGCCTGGCCGCCCTGGACGCGCTGGCCGAGGACGCCCCGCTCTGGCGCCGTCACGAGCTGGTCTTCGCCATCCTCGCCTGCGAGTCCGAACCGGTGGACCCCCGCCTCTAGGGGCATGGGCCCGGTCCGGCGCGACGCCGGACCGGGCCCGGGTAACCTGTGTGGCCGTGGACACAGCTGAGAAGACCCGGATGATCTCCGAGAACGTGGCGCTGAACCCGCTCGACCCGAAGGATCTCATCCACACCTTCGGGATGATCGGCGTCTGGGCGATCCTGTTCGCCGAGACCGGTCTGCTGGTCGGGTTCTTCTTCCCGGGTGACTCGCTGCTCTTCCTGGCCGGGGTGGCCGCCTCCCCGGTGGCCGACGCCATCTTCGGCGACGGCACCCGCCTCTCGCTGGCCGGGCTGCTGATCGGCGGCCCGCTCTGCGCGATCGCCGGCGCCCAGCTCGGGCACTGGCTCGGCGCGCGCTACGGCCGGCGCATGTTCGACAAGCCCAACTCCCGGCTCTTCAAGCGGGAGTACGTGGAGAAGGCGGAGTACTACTTCCAGAAGTTCGGCCCGGCCAAGGCCGTGGTGCTGGCCCGCTTCATCCCGATCGTGCGGACGTTCCTCAACCCGGTGGCCGGGGTGCTCGGCATGCCGGCCCGGCAGTTCTTCATCTGGAACGTGGTGGGCGCGATCCTCTGGGTGGACGGCATCCTGCTGATCGGCTACCTGCTGGCCCGCCAGATCTACGACGCCATCGGCGACAAGATCGACAGGTACATCCTGCCGGTGGTCGCGCTGATCATCGTGATCTCGGTGCTGCCGATCTTCTTCGAGTTCCTCCGCGACCGGAAGGCGCGCAAGCGCGGCGAGGCGGTGGCGGTGATCGCCGCGGCGACCGCGGCCGGTGCGGCGGAGGCCGTACGCGACGCCGTCGACGGCGACGACCACCCGCACGGGCACGGCGGGCAGCACCGCCGCTGACCGCGCGAACACCGAAGGCCGGCCCCCGGACGGGAGCCGGCCTTCGCGTACGAGCTGTCGGGCACGGACGGCGACAGCCGTCACCGTGCGACTGGTGACGCCACCCTGGCACGCCACCGGTCACCCGCACCGGGTCGGGACGACCTGCCGGGTTCGGCGCGCGTGCCATCGCGCCGGGGCCTCGGCCGGCCGACCCGTCCTCGGACGGGCCGTGGTTCAGCGAGCCTTCTTGGTGGCCCGCTTCCGCGGCGGGGTGAGCAGATCCGCGATCGTGGCGATCGCGGTCGGCACCAGCCGGTAGTACGCCCAGACCCCGCGCTTCTCCCGCTCCAGCAAGCCGGCCTCGGTGAGGATACGCAGGTGGTGGCTGACCGTCGGCTGCGAGAGGCCGAGCGGCGCGGTGAGGTCACACACGCACGCCTCCCCCTCGGGAGCCGACTGGATCAGGCTGAGCAGCCGGAGCCGGGCGGGGTCGGCGAGGGCCTTGAGGACCCCCGCCAGCCGCTCGGCGTCGGCGCGTTCGATCGGCTCGCCGGCAAGCGGCGAGATCTGAGGCATGGTCATTTCAGCCAACGCAGTTCCCACGTATTCCATCCTTCCACCAGCAGCATCGATCCGCCTGCATATCAGCAGATCCGAATCGGCAAACTTTTACGCCACAAGGCCGAGGTCAGCCAACGTATAGGCCGCCCGATACGGCAATCCGGCGGCTCGCACCGCGTCGCCGGCGCCTCGATCAACAATAACCGCCACACCCACCACGTCGGCTCCGGCCTCGCGCAACGCCTCGACCGCCGTCAACACGCTGCCACCCGTGGTCGAGGTGTCCTCCACCGCCAGGACCCGGCGACCCGCGACGTCCGGCCCCTCGATCCGACGCTGGAGCCCGTGCGCCTTGCCCGCCTTGCGGACCACGAACGCGTCCAGCGGGCGGTCGGTGCCGGCCGAGGCGTGCAGCATCGCGCCCGCCACCGGATCGGCGCCCAGGGTCAGTCCACCGACCGCGTCGTACGACCAGTCGGCGGTGAGGTCGCACATCACCCGGCCGATCAGCGGAGCGGCCCGGTGATGGAGCGTGACGCGACGCAGATCGACGTACCAGTCCGCCTCACGGCCCGAGGAGAGCACCACCCGACCGTGGACCACAGCCAGGTCAGTGATGAATTTACGCAGGTCGTCGTGGTCCCCCATGGCGATAGAGCGTACTTCGCAAGTCTGGACGCCGTCTGTGGGGTCCGCCCCGATCACCCGGCGGGCAACCGATGAGTGGCAATGTCCGGCTACGCTGCGCAACCGTCCATCCAGGGCCGGGGAGCGCGGCCGGGTCGGCGGCGAACCCCCCGACCGTCAGCCGTGGCCCCGGTCGACGGTCCCCCGGGTGTCCCGGACGGCGCCGCGCAGCAACCGCTTCGGCGCATGCCGCAGCCCGGCCACGGCCAGCTTGTACTTCCAGCTCGGCACGCTCACCAACTTGCCTTTTCCCAGGTCACGCAGTCCTTCGGCGACCACGTCGTCGGCTCGCAGCCACATCCAGGCGGGTGTGCGCGTCATGTCGATGCCGGCGCGTTCGTGGTAGCCGGTGCGGGTGTAGCCGGGGCAGAGCGCCATCACGCGTACGCCGAGCGGAGCCACCGACTGGCCGATCGACTCGCTGAAGTTCGTCACCCACGCCTTGCTGGCCGAGTACGTCGATCCCGGCATGGGTACGCCGAAACCCGCAACCGAAGAGACATTTATCACTGCCCCCGTCCCCCGCTCGATCATCGGACCGAGGGCGGCGTGGGTCAGCCGGAGCACCGCCAGCACGTTGAGCCGGACCAGGCGGGTCTCGTCCGCGACGCCCGACCGGACGAACGGGGTGTTCAGACTGATCCCCGCGTTGTTCACCAGCAGGTCGACGGCAGGGCCAGCGGTCAGCCGGCGCTCGACCACGGCGCAACCGTCGTCGGTGGACAGATCGGCCGGGATCGTCTTCACCTCGCCGCCGTGCCGGCCGGCCAGCTCGGTCGCCAGGGCGTCGAGCCGGGCGAAGTCGCGGGCCACGAGCACCAGGTTCCAGCCGTCCGCGGCGAGCCGGCGGGCGAACGACTCGCCGATGCCCAGACTGGCGCCGGTGACGAGCGCCCAGCGCCGGGAGGGATGGGGGTCGGGGGTCACGGGCGGTCCTCCGGGGGTGGCGTCGGCCCGGACGGCGGCGTCACCGGCGGGGCGTACGGGGGTGGCGTCGACCCGGTGGGGGCGGACGACGGCGGCATCGGCCCGGGCGGGGCCGACGACGGCG
>NZ_CADEAU010000498.1 GCF_902825405.1 Micromonospora maritima
CCAGCGGGTCCGGCGGCGTCCAGGACGATGCCACCGGCGTCGCGGTCGGATCGTCGGGCGTCGCGGCCGGGTGGGCCGGTGCCGGGGGCGGGTCGCTCGGCCCGGGGCCCGGCTCGGGGGCGGGGGTCGTCTCCGACATCTGCTCAGCTCACAGGGGTACGGCGCGGACGTCCGCGGTGGGGGTGGGCGCGGCCCTCAATGTAGGGCGTCCCGGCCACGCCCGAGGCCCCGCCATGCCTCCCGACTCCCCGCTCCCGCTCGTGAATGCCGCCGGCGCGTGGGGGGTGACCACGCCAGTTCCGTGACGCCTCACCAAACGGCCTCCGCCCGAAAGCGATACCGCGCCGTCATATTCATGCCTCAGAGGCATGTCGCCCAACCCGCAATCCCCGTCCGGACCAGGTGACGATCAAGGAGTCGGCGTCGGAAGGTGGGGGCGTCGTCCGACCAGAACTCCTTGGTCCACAACGGTGACCGCACCTGGGACGCGCAGCCGCCCGCCGGTGCCGCGCACGCGCAGGTGACCGGGCCGCCGGGGGGCGGGGACGAGGGAGGGGCGGCCCGAGGGTGGGCGTTGGGTCGCATCGGTGCGGCCGCAGGGCCGGCGTGGCGGCCGTGTCGACCGGGCCATGCGCCACGCGGGATGAGCCGTTTTGTCCGATAAGGCGTCCCCGCACGCCGGTTCGCTCAAGTTCAGTGATCGTTAACCCGGCTTCCGAGCACGCGCGGTGAGCGAAACTCGGCTAGGCTGCGGACCATGTGTGGAATCGTGGGTTACGCCGGCGCGCGCCCGGCGCTCGGCATCGTGCTCGACGGACTGCGGCGGCTGGAATACCGCGGTTACGACTCGGCCGGGGTCGCCGTCGTCTGTGACGACGAGCTGCTGACCGAGAAGAAGGCCGGCAAGCTGGCCAACCTGGAGAAGGTCCTCTCCGAGCGGGCCGCGAGCAACCCCGAGGACTGCGCCGCCAGCCCGATCGGCATCGGCGACGGCACCACCGGCATCGGCCACACCCGGTGGGCCACGCACGGCGGCCCGACCGACCGCAACGCCCACCCCCACCTGGCCCCCGACGGCCGGGTCGCCGTGATCCACAACGGCATCATCGAGAACTTCGCGAAGCTGCGCGCCGAGCTGGAGGACGAGGGCGTCGAGTTCACCAGCGACACCGACACCGAGTGCGCCGCGCACCTGATCGCCCGCGCGCTGGCCGACCTGCGCTCGGCCGGTGAGACCGACAGCCCGCAGCTCCTCGCCGCCGCGATGCGCGTGGTGTGCGCGCGCCTGGAGGGCGCGTTCACGCTGCTCGCCGTCGACGCCGGCATCCCCGGCGCGGTGGTCGGCGCCCGCCGCAACTCGCCGCTGGTGGTGGGCCGGGGCGACGGCGAGAACTACCTGGCCAGCGACGTGGCGGCGTTCATCGAGCACACCCGCGACGCGGTCGAGCTGGGGCAGGACCAGATCGTCCTGATCACGCCGGACAGCATCGACATCACCGACTTCGCCGGCCAGCCGGCGAGCGGCAAGGACTTCCACATCGACTGGGACTCGTCGGCCGCCGAGAAGGGCGGCTACGACTGGTTCATGCTCAAGGAGATCGAGGAGCAGCCGCAGGCCATCGCCGACACGCTGCTCGGTCGGCTCACCGAGACGGGCGAGATCGCGCTCGACGAGGTCCGCCTCAGCGAGCAGGACCTGCGCGACGTCGACAAGATCTTCATCGTCGCCTGCGGCACCTCCTACCACGCCGGCCTGGTCGCCAAGTACGCCATCGAGCACTGGACCCGCATCCCCTGCGAGGTGGAGCTGGCCAGCGAGTTCCGCTACCGCGACCCGGTGCTGGACCGGTCCACGCTGATCGTGGTGATCTCGCAGTCCGGCGAGACGATGGACACGCTGATGGCGCTGCGCCACGCCAAGGAGCAGAAGGCCCGCGTGCTGGCCATCTGCAACACCAACGGCTCCACCATCCCGCGCGAGTCCGACGCGGTGCTCTACACCCACGGCGGCCCGGAGATCGCGGTCGCCTCCACCAAGGCGTTCCTCACCCAGGTCGTCGCGTGCTACCTGATCGGGCTGCACCTGGCCCAGGTGCGCGGCATCAAGTTCGCCGACGAGGTGGGCGCGGTGGTGGCCCAGCTCCAGGAGATGCCCGGCAAGCTGCGGGAGCTGCTGGACCGGATCGAGCCGGTCCGCGAGCTGGGCCGCGAGCTGAAGTCCGAGCCGACGGTGCTGTTCATCGGCCGGCACGTGGGCTACCCGGTCGCGCTGGAGGGTGCGTTGAAGCTCAAGGAGCTGGCGTACATGCACGCCGAGGGCTTCGCCGCCGGCGAGCTGAAGCACGGCCCCATCTCGCTGATCGACGAGGGTACGCCGGTGATCTGCATCGTGCCCTCGCCGGTCGGCCGGGGCATGCTGCACGACAAGGTCGTCTCCAACATCCAGGAGGTGCGCGCCCGCGGCGCCCGCACCATCGTGATCGCGGAGGAGGGCGACCAGGCGGTGGTCCGCTACGCCGACCACCTGATCTACGTGCCGCGTACGCCCACGCTGCTGGCCCCGCTGGTGACGACCGTGCCGCTCCAGGTGCTCGCCGCCGAGATCGCCGCCGCCCGTGGGCACGACGTCGACCAGCCGCGGAACCTCGCGAAGTCGGTCACGGTCGAGTAGCCGACCGGTTCCGGCCCCCTCCGCCCCCACGGCGGAGGGGGCCGGGTCGTCTCACCGGCCCAGCACGATGCGTGCCATCCCGTCCAGCGCCGGGTTGTCGGGATCCCAGTAACCGGTGTGGCCGTGCGGGCCGCTGGCGAAGCGCCGCCCGCCGAAGCCCGGGCCGCTCGGGTCCGCGCCGAACCAGAGGCGCCCGGGGTGCGGGTCGAGAGCGGCCAGCGCCGGACCGAGGGGCGTGCCGGCCAGCAGGGCCCGGCGGGCCAGCTCGTCCGGTGGACGGGCCATCCGGATCACGTCGTCGGACGCGGTCGCCGCCCACACCTGCCCGGCCGGCATCCGCAGCTCGGCGGCGTGGTCGACGCCGACCCCGGGAGACCCCACGAAGACCAGGGCGTCGGCGCCCAGGCCGTGGTCGCGGGCCGCGACGCCGACCACCACCGAGCCGTAGCTGTGCCCGAGCACCGTCTGCCGGGCCGGCGGTCCCTCGTGCGTGGCCCGCAACCCCTCCTGGAAGCGGTGCAGCGCCGGCCCGGCGTCCTCGGCCCGCCGGGTGCCCGCCGCATCGGTGAGGAGATCCGGCGCGTCGTAGTCCAGCCAGAGCAACGCCGCCGTCTCCGCGCCCGGCCCGATCGTGTGGCAGCGGTCCAGCACCCGGGCGGCGCGACCCAGCTCGGCCGGCGCGTCGGCGAGGTCCGAGGTCATGCCCGGCACGTAGGTCAGCACCGCGCCGGCCCGGTCGGGGTTGCCGAGCGCGACCACCGCCCGCCCGTCGCCGGCCGGGTCGAGACCCAGGAGGTACGCCCGGGGCGGCCCGGGCGCGGCCAGCCGCTCGGCCAGCCCGTCGAGCCCGCGCAGCGCCGCCTCCACCCCGGCCAGGCGGGCGCGGCGGTCCAACTCGAACGGCGCCGCCGGCAACGGGCGTGACAACGCGAGTCGACGCGCGAGCAGCTCCTCCCGCCGGTCGGCGAGCAGGAGCCGGTTGGCCTGGTCGCGGGCGGTCACGGGTATGCCGTCGAGCCGGCCCACCCGATCCGGCTCCCGCCCGACCAGCCACCGCCGTTCGGCCGGGGTCAGGCCGGTCCACCAGCGGCTCACCTCGGCCGGCCCCGCGCCCGGCCCGGGCCGCCAGGCGGG
>NZ_CADEAU010000499.1 GCF_902825405.1 Micromonospora maritima
CACGCGGGACCGGCCGCCGGCCGGTGGGTGAGCGGGCGTCAGCGCCGCCGGACCAGTTCGGGCGACTCGCTCTCCAGCGGCACCGCGTTTGCCGGCACCAGTCCGAGCTGCACGGCGGGCCGGGGCAGCGTCGCGTCGAGCGCCCAGTCCGCGGCCACCCGGGGGCGGTTGCCCGGCATGGCCAGCAGATGGTAGCCGCGGGTGACCGCCTTGGCCGGCAGCCCGGACAGCGGCACGTGCAGCGGGTTCGCGGCCGCGTCCTTGCCGCCCAGGTCCACCACCCAGCCCAGGTCGTGGTGCTTGTAGGACTTGCGGGTGCCCTGCCCGTACGAGGCGGCGATGTTGTGCGCGGCCAGCTTGCCCTGCCGCTGGGCGTGCTGCGCGGTCATCGCGCAGACCTGGCCGGGCCGGGTCGGGTCGGGCACCGCCGCGGCGTCGCCGCAGGCGAACACCTCCGGGTAGCCGGGGACGTTGAGGTACTCGTCGACCACCAGCCGGCCCTTCTCGGTCCGCAGCCCCAGCTCGGCCACGAACGGGTCGGGGCGCACCCCGACGCACCAGACGAGGCTGCACGTCGGCACGTACTCGCCGTCGGTGAGCATCACCCCGTCCGGGGTGGCCTCGGCGACGGAGGTGCCCATCCGCACGTCCACGCCGCGGCGGCGCAGCACCCGGTCCGCGGTGACGGACATCCGCCGGTCCAGCTCGGGCAGGACCCGGGGGGCGACGTCCAGCAGCATCCAGCGCGGGCGAACCTTCAGGTGCGGGCGCTGGGCCAGCAGCCGGTCGGTGAACAGCTGTCCGTGGGCGGCGACCTCGGTGCCGGTGTAGCCGGCGCCGACCACCACGAACGTGGTACGGGCGCGCTGCTCGGCCGGGTCGTCGGTCAGCTCGGCCAGCTCGACCTGCCGGACCACGTGGTCGTGCAGGTAGAGCGCCTCGGGCAGACCACGGAAGCCGTGCGCGTACTCGGTCACCCCGGGGATGGGCAGCAGCTTGTTGACGCTGCCCACGGAGAGGATCAGCCGGTCGTACGCGAGCTGGCCGTGGTCGCCCTCGGCGGAGCGGTAGCCGACCCAGCGGTTCTGCAGGTCCACCCGGTCGGCCTCGCCGACCACCACCCGGACGCCGTCGAGCGTGCCGGCCAGCGGCACCGAGATCCGGGTCGGCTCGACCACCCCGGCCGCGACCTCGGGCAGCAGCGGCAGATAGAGGAAGTAGTCGGTCGTGTTCAGCAGGACGATCTCGGCCCGGTCGCGGGCCAGCCGGCGCAACGTCTTGGCCGCGTGGTATCCGGCGAACCCGGCCCCCACGATCACCACACGTGGTTTCGTCATGCCTGCTGCCGTTCCCGGGCAGGGGCACGACAAACGTCGACCGCTCAGCCCGGCGTGTGCCGGACGCGGGCCTGCCGGCCCCGCGCGTCCACGGTCCAGCGCCGGCCGTGGGCGAGCACCCGGTCGACCCGGATGCCGCCGATCTCGGGCGGGACGTCCGGGTCGACCACCAGTCGCCCGTCCACCACGTCCGCCCCCAGCATGGACCGGACGAGGGTGGCCGGGACGGTGGTGGCCCAGGCCTGCGGGCTGCACGCCGTGGGGTACGGCACGGCGACCCCGGTCCGGTGCCGGTAGAACCCGCCCAGCGCCTCAGGCAACCGGTGGTCGAACTCCGCCGCCGCGTCGAGGAGGGCGAGCGAGAGCCGGTTGGCCTCGGCGCGGTAGCCGTAGCGGGTGAGACCCAGCACGGCGATGGCGTTGTCGTGCGGCCAGACCGTGCCGAGGTGGTAGCCGAGCGGGTTGTAGGCGACGTCGTCGCGGGACAGTGTCCGGATGCCCCAGCCGGAGAACATCGCCGGGGAGAACAGTTGCGCCACCACCCGGTCGGCGCGCTCGGGTGGCACGATGCCGCTCCACAGCAGGTGCCCCAGCGTGGAGGTGAGCGAGTCCACCCGCTGCTTGTCGCCGTCGAGGGCCACGGCGTAGTAGCCGCCCCGCTCGTCGATCCAGAAGTCGCGGTTGAACCGCTCGTACAGCTGCTCGGCGTCGGCGCGCAACCGCCGGGCGAGCGCGTGGTCGGCGAGCGGCCCGTCGGCCAGTTCGGCCAGTCGCATCTTGGCGTCGTAGGTGTATCCCTGGATGTCGCTGGTGGCCAGCGGCAGCACCGGGATCCTCCCGTCGGCGAAGCGCACCCCGTCGGGTGAGTCCCGCCAGCACTGGTTGCCCAGCCCCGCCACCGACCGGGTCGCGTACTCGACGTAGCCGTCACCGTCGCGGTCGCCGTACCTGTCGATCCAGTCGAGCGCGGCCATCGCGTTCGGCCGCAGGCCGCGGACCAGGTCGTCGTCGCCGGTCCACCGCCAGTACTCGGAGAGCAGGACGAGCCACAACTGGGTGGCGTCGGCGGTGCCGTAGTACGGGCTGTACGGCTTGCGCCCCTGGCGGGTCAGCTCCCCGCGGCGTACCTCGTGCAGGATCTTCCCGGGCTCCTCGTCGGTGAAGTCGTGGCACCGCCGGCCCTGCGCCCGGGCCAGCGCGAGCAGCGTGCCGCGGGCCAGGTGCGGGCCGCCGCTGATGGTCTGGAAGGCGGAGAGGAGCGTGTCCCGGCCGAACAGGCTGAGGAACCAGGGTGCGCCGGCCGCCGGGAGGATGACCTGCTCGCCGCAGACCTCGATGTCCAACCGCAGCGCGCCCAGGTCGGCCAGCGACCGGTCGACCGCCCGTTGCAGATCGTCGTTGTCGCTGGTCAGGCTGACCCCGGTGGCCAGCCACTCGCGGATCGGGTCGGTGGTGCGGCCGTGCAACAGGTCGTCGACGTCGGCGCGCGACGCGTCTGCCGGCTCCCGGTCCGGCGCCAGCGGCACCCGCAGGTCGAGCCGCCATTCCTGCAACGCGCCCAGCTCGACCTCCCAGACCAGCTCGGTGCCGTCGATCCGCTGGGCCGGCGGGTCGGCGCACACCCGGGTCGCGGCGTGGAAACCGTCCCGGGCGTACGTCAGGCTCAGCTCCGTTCCGTCGGCCGCGGCGTCCCGGCGGATCCACGGGGACCTGTCGGCCACCTCGGACTTGATCTCGAACAGGTCGGCGAAGTCGTTCTCCACGGCCAGCCGCAGTTCCAGCCGGACCGGCTCGGTGCGGTAGGACTGCAGCTCGATCCGCTCGGTCAGCGCGTCGCCGAGGTGACGGACGCGCCGCACCGCGACCGCGTCGGCGGGCAGGTCGGCGGCGGTGGCGGCGTTGCTGAGCACGAACTGGGCCAGGTCGTGCGCCATCGGCGTCGACCGGAGCGCGAGCAGGGGGCGGCCGTTGAGCCGCATCTCCCAGCGGCTGACCAGCCGGGTGTCCTGGTGCACCAGACCCCCGATGCTGCCGGATGGCACGTCGCCGACCGGATTCGAGTACATGAACGCCGAACCGCGGACGACGGCGATCGCGTCCGGGCCCAGCTCCGGCGGGACCGCCCGCGCCTCGCCCTGCGGTCCGGCGTCCTCGCGGACGTGCGGCATCGGGTCCACCGGCGTCGGTCGCGCAGTTGCCATGCTCCCGACGGTAGGTGTCGGTTCCGGCGGCCGACCTCACCCGGATCGGACGAGATCCGCGGTCCCGACCCGGAACATATAGACACTGCTGTATTGATAGGGGCAGGATGCGGTGATGAGCAGTCGATCCGGACACCAGGAGCCCACCGGCCCCAGCCGGCGTACCTTCCTCACCGCCTCGGCCGCGGCCACCGCCGCCGTCGTCGCCACCCCGCTCACCGCCGCCCCGGCGGCCGCCGCCGGG
>NZ_CADEAU010000500.1 GCF_902825405.1 Micromonospora maritima
AGGCGGTGCCGGCGGTGCGGATCGCGGCGAGCGCCCCCGGGTCGGGTCGCGCAGCCGCGCCGGCCCGGGCGGTGGCCGGGGTGGCGCCGAGCAGGGCGGTCAGGACGAGGGCGAGGAGCGTGGGTCGGCGCATCCGGGCACCCCTTTCATTGCTGTCGGTCGATGTCATAAAGCATCGACCCCCCGCCGCATCCGTTCAAGCGCCGGTCGGCGAACGTACAGTGGGGCGGGTTCCGGCCCCACCGTCGCATCGGAAGGAGCACCGTGAACCGACGCATCCGCGCCGCCCTCGGCGTCGCCCTGACCGCCGCGCTCGTCAGCACCGTCGCCCCCACCCCCGCCGCCGCCCGGGACCGCCGGCCGACCGTGGTCGCGTTGCCGGACGGCTTCCAGCCGGAGGGCATCGCGACCGCCGGCCGGTACGCCTTCTTCGGCTCGCGGGCCACCGGTGAGATCTACCGCGCCGACCTGGTCACCGGCCTCGGCGCCCGGCTCAGCCCGCCCACCGGCACTCCGTCGCTCGGCCTGAAGGTCGACCCGCGGGGCCGGCTCTTCGTGGCCGGCGGCACCGCCGGGGACGCCCGGGTGATCGACGCCCGCACCGGGGCGGTCCTGGCCCGGTACCGGTTCGCCGACCCCCCGACGTTCGTCAACGACGTGACACTGACCCGGGACGCCGCCTGGTTCACCGACTCGAACCGGCCGGTGCTCTACCGGCTGCCGCTGGGGCGCGGTGGCGCGCTGCCACCGGCCGACGGGTTCACCACGCTCCCGCTCACCGGCGACTTCCAGCAGAGCGGCACCGGCGTCAACCTGAACGGCATCGCGCCCACCCCGGACGGCCGGGGACTGGTCGTGGTGCAGTCGAACACCGGCACCCTGTTCCGGGTCGACCCGGCCACCGGCGGCACCACCGCCGTGGACGTGCCGGGGCACAGCTTCGCCAACGGCGACGGCCTGCTGCTGCTCGGCCGCACGCTGGTGGTGGTGCAGAACCGGCTCAACCAGGTCGCGCTGGTCGAGCTGAACCGCGCCGGCACCGCCGGCACGCTGCGGCGGGTCCTGACCGACCCGGACTTCGACGTGCCGACCACGGTCGCCGCCGCCCTGGGCCGGCTCTACCTGCCCAACGCCCGCTTCACCACGCCGCCGACGCCGACCACCCCGTACACCGCGGTCGCGATCGACGCGCGCTGAGCCGGCGGCGGTCGCGCCGGTCCGGCGCGACCGCCGGGTTCAGTCCTCCACCTCGGGACCGAGCAGCCGGATCTCCTCGATGTCGACGGCGGCCTGGAGCTGCCGCAGCACCGCGTCGTCGATCTGGTTGCTGTTGCGCAGCTGGGTGACCTCCCGCCGCTTGCGGTCCAGCAACTCCAGCTTCAACCTGCGGAGCACCTCCCGCTCCTCCCCCGTCGCCTCGTCGGGCGGATTCCGGACGTCGGCGAGGTGGTCCTCGTAGTCCGACCGGAGCCGGTCCACCGTGTCCGACGACGCGCCCAGCTCGGCCGCGACCTGGGGCAGCGCCTCCAGGGCCGCCTCGGTGGCCCGGATCCGGGCCCACCGCACCTCGTGGTCGCGCTCCCGGTCGCCGACCAGACCGGCCCAGGTGACGACCGCCGGCAGCGTGGTGCCCTGCACCACCATGATCAGCACGATCACCACGACGGTGACGAAGATGATCAGGTCGCGTTCGCGTACCGCCGTCCCGTCGTGCATGGTGACCGGCACGGCCAGCGCCGCGGCGAGGGACACCGCGCCGCGGAAGCCGGCCCAGCCCGCGGCGGTCCGCATCCGGGCGTCGAAGTGGCGCGCCCGCCGCGACTCCCGCCGGTCGACGCGCTGCAACGCGCTCACCGACAGGTGCACCCAGGCCAACCGGGTCACCACCACGACCAGCGCGACCAGCACCGCGATGCCCAGCGACGCCATCGGCGAGTGGCTGGTGATGCTGCGCAGCGAGCGCGGCACCTGCATGCCGAGCAGCACGAACAGGCTGCCGTTGATCATGAAGGTGGAGAGGTCCCAGAACGCGTACGCGGTGACCCGGGAACGCGCCCGGATCACCCGGGGTCCGGCGTAGGACAGCAGCAGCCCGGAGACGACGACCGCGAGCACCCCGCTGGCCCGCACCGCGTCGGCGAGCAGGAACGCGACGAACGGGGTGAGGATGCTCAGCCCGCCCTCGCGCATCGGATCGTCGACGCGCTTGCGGATCAGCACGACCACCCCGCCGACGAGCAGCCCGGCGGCCACCCCGCCGACCGACTTGCCGACGAACTCGCCGGTGAGCACGAGCGGGCCGGGCACCGTCCCGCCCGCGATCACCCCGACCGTCACCGCGAACAGGACCAGCGCCGTTCCGTCGTTGACCAGGCTCTCCGCGCGCAGCGTGGTGAGGATGCCGCGCGGCATCCGCTTGGCCAGGCCGGCGACGGCCGCGGCGTCGGTGGGCGCCAGCACCGCGCCGAGCACCCAGGCGGCGGCCGGCTCGACGCCGAGGGCCTGCGCGACGTACGCGACCGCGACCAGTGTGATGATCACCAGCGCGACCGCCAGTCCCACGATCACCGCGAGGTTGGCCCGGATCTCCCGGAGGCTGACCACCAGGCTCTCCCGGTAGAGGATCGCCGGGAGGAACAGCACCAACACGACCTCGGGTTCGAGGACCACGTTGTCGAACGGCGCCAGCAGCCCGAGCAGCGCGCCCATCGAGATGAGCAGCACGGGCGGCGCGACGCTGTACCGGCCGCCGATGGTCGTGCCGACGAGCACGGTGACGCCGAGCACCGTGATCAGCACGAGTGCGTCCACGCCGTACCCCCGTCACCGTCCGCCGGATCCACCGTGCCGTAAAGGGCGGCCCCGGCGCGGCGGAACCGGCCGATCGCTACTCGAAGCGGGCGGGGTCGCCGGCGCCGCGACGCAGGATCTCCGGCTCCGGGCCGGACAGGTCGACCACGGTGGTGGGTTCGAGCCCGCAGTCGCCGGCGTCGACCACGGCGTCGACGAGGTGGTCGAGCCGTTCCTTGATCTCCCAGCCCTGGGTCATCGGCTCCTCTTCACCGGGCAGCAGCAGGGTGCTGGAGAGCAGCGGCTCGCCCAGTTCGGCGAGCAGCGCCTGGGTCACCGCGTGGTGCGGCACCCGGGCCCCGACCACCCGCCGGCGCGGGTCCTGCAACCGCCGGGGCACCTCCGCGGTGGCCGGCAGGATGAACGTGTAGCTGCCCGGAATGACGGACTTGACCTGGCGGAAGACGGCATTGCTGAGCTTGACGAACTGACCGAGCTGGGCGAAGTCGGCGCAGACGAGCGTGAACGGGTGCCGATCGTCGAGCCGCCGGATCTCCCGGATCCGCTCCACGCCGGCCCGGTTGTCGAGCCGGCAGCCGAGCGCGTAGCAGGAGTCGGTCGGGTAGGCGATCACCCCGTCGTCGCGCAGCAGGCTCACCACCTGCCGGATCACCCGGGGTTGGGGGTTGTCCGGATGCAGGTCGTAGTACCTCGCCACGCCGGCCAGCCTATGCCCGCCGGGGACCGGGCGCAGGTTTGCCGGGGGCCGATTCCGGAAACAGGTGGGGGCCGTTCACGACAGGGGGACCGATCATGTCCGAAGCCAGCACAGAGCGCGTCACCGACCGTCCCGACGAGGTGACCGATCCGTTGCTGTGGGATCTGGCCGCCGCGGTGGCCGACGCGCATCAGCCCGACGCGGAGCGGGTGTGCGCCAGCCCGAGCTGCGCGGGCGCCGCCTGGCCCTGCGCCGCCTGGGACGCCGCG
>NZ_CADEAU010000501.1 GCF_902825405.1 Micromonospora maritima
AGGCCGCGACGGTCACCGCGTCGACCTCCGCCGGCCCGCCGGCGGCGGTGAACCGGAACGCGCCGCCGGCCGCCCGGCCGACGGCGTACACGACGAGGTTGACGACCGTCGCGCCCGCGACGGCGAGCGCGACGATCGCGGCGCGGGACAGGTCAGCCATGCGACCGCTCGCGGTCGCGCCCGCGCAGCAGGTACGCCTCGATCCGGTCGAACGCCCCGGACCACACCTCGCCGACGAAGAAGTCGCGCAGCTCGGGCTCGGGGAAGCCGCTCTGCACGACGGTCATCAGCGTGCCGCCCTCGTGCTCCTCGAAGGTGATCTCGATGCGGGTGGTCAGGGTTTCGCCGTCGGGGCTGCTGCCGATGGACTCGGTGACCAGCCGGTGCGGCCGGTCGATCTCCAGGAACGTCTGCGTCTCCCGGAACAGCATCTCGGGGGAGGGGCCCCAGACGGCGGTCTGCCGCCCGCCGACCCGCAGGTCCACCTCGATCTCCACGATGCCGGGCTCCTCGTCGAGGATGCTGAACCAGATCTTCTGCTGCTCGGCGTCGGTGTAGGCGTCGAAGGCCTCCTCCGGGGTGCCGGGCAACCGCCGGGTCATTCGCATGTCGAGCGTCATGAGTCACGTTCCTTCGTGCCGGTGCGGAGAGTGAGGTAGGCGTCGAGACCGTCCAGGCGACGCGCCCAGAGCCGTTGGTAGAAGCTGATCCAGGCCATCGCGGCGTCCAAGGGGGCGTCACCGAGCCGGCACCGGCGCGACCGGCCGACCTTCTCGGTGACGACGAGGCCGGCGTTCTCCAGCGCCTGCACGTGCTTCTTCATGCCGGTGAGGCTCATCCCGGTCGGCGCGGTGAGCTCGCTGATGGTGGCCGGTCCGGCGCCGAGCCGGATCAGGATGTCGCGTCGGGTGGGGTCGGCCAGGCTGGCGAACACCCGATTCAGGACCTCTTGCTGAACCATGTGGTTCACCGTATAACACTGAACCTTATGGTTCAACGTCTTCGTCGGCCGGTCGTCGCCGGGATGCGCCGCCGTGCCAGAATCCGGGCCGTGTCCTATCACCCCGCCCAGCCGTACCCGCCGATGCCCGGCGCCGTCACGCCGCTGATCGCGTACCCGCACCCGATCGCGCCGCCCCCCGGCTGCGCGGTGCTCGTCGTCTCGGTGAACCGGGGCCCCTATCTGGTGCCCGCGCCCGCCACCAGCCGCTTCAAGGTCGACGGCCGGGTGGTCGCCATCCCGGGCGAGGGGACCTGGCACGTCGCGGTCCCGGCCGGTCCGCACGACGTGCGGTACACCGACTTCATGGGCATCCCGGTCATCACCACCTCGCTCGTCGCCCAGCCCGGGGCCGTGCACCAGCTGTCCTTCCGCTTCGGCGGCTGGCGCAACCGCGTCCACGACGGGTACGGCACCGACGTGACCCGGTTCGGCATGTGGTCGAACTACAGCATCCTGCTCGTCGTGCTGGCCGTCGGCGGGCTGCTCTGCTGCGGACTGTTCGGCCTGGTCGCCGGCTTCTCCGGCTCGCCCTGACCGGGCGCCGTGCGCGTACCGGAAAGGCTCTGATGTCTTCTCCCGAAGCGGTCCTGTCGGACCTGCGTGTCGCGTGGGGCGCGGGCCTCGGCGCCCACCTTCCGGGCCTCTACCTGCACGGCTCGCTGGTGGCCGGCGACTTCGCCCCGGACCGCAGTGACCTGGACCTGCTCGCGGTGCTCGACCGCGACCCGGACCGGGACCTGCTCGCCGTGCTGGCCGGGCTGCACCGCGACCTCGACCGGCGACACCCGGGCTGGACGGGCCGGATCGAGGTCGAGTACGTGTCCCGCGACGCCGTCCACGACGCGGCGCGCGGGCGGACCGACCGCGCCCACGTCATCGCCCGGGTCAGCCCCGGTGAGGCGCTGCACCTGCTGCCCGCGACCGTCCACCGCCTCGTCACCTGGTCCACCGTCCACGACCAGGGCCGCAGCCTGCTCGGACCGCCGGCCGCCGAGCTGCTGCCCGCCGTCGACCCGGACCGCGTCCGGGCGGCGCTGCTGGACCACGTCCGGGACTGGCCCGACTGGGTGACCGGGATGACGAGCCCGGGCGGCCAGTCCTATGCCGTGCTCACCCTCTGCCGGGCGTTCCAGCGGCTGCGGCACGGGCGGCAGATGTCCAAGCGGCGGGCCGCCGAGCGGAGCGCCGTCGACCTGCCCCGATGGGCGGGCCTGGTCACCTGGGCGCGCGACTGGTGGTACGAGCACGGTTCGGACACCGACCCGGGTCGGCCCGACGAGGTCGTGGCGTTCGTGCGTGAGATCAGCGCCGTCGTCCTGGCCGCCGAGCGGGGCACCCGGCCGGCCACCGGGGGCTGAACACAAGCGGACAACCCTCTGGCACGGTCCGCGTCCGTCCTGCTACCCATGGTGGACCGATCCTCGGGAGGTCCGATGTGGCAGCGGTTCCGGTCCGACCCGGTACGCCGGCTCCGCGAGCGGTTGGACCGCTTCGGCGCCGGCCGCGACCCGAGTCAGCTCCTCGACGCCGGCGCCGCCCGGGACGCCGAGGCGGTGGTCGACCTGGTCAGCGCCACCGAACCGACCGCCCCGCTGCCGGAGCGGACCGCCGAGGCGCTGTTCCTGCTCGCCTGCCTGCACTGGTACCGCTACCAGGTGCTGCCGGCCGGCCGGGACGCCGACGACCTCGCCCAGGCCGTGACGCTGACCCGGTTGCTGCTGCACGCGGCCCCGGACCGGGTGCCACCGTCGCTGCTCGCCCTCTACCGGGCGCACGCCCCCACCGCCGAACCGACCGGGGTGCCCCGGAGCCGGGCCCCGGAGAGCGGGCACACGACGTCGCCGGAGGCGCCGGCGGCGCTCGCCATGCGGGCGGTGCTGCTGATGGCCGAGGCGGAGAACACCGGGCGGTACGCGGCCGCCGACCGGGCCGAGGCGCTGCTGCGCCAGGCGGTCGACGCCACCCCGCCCGGCTCCGAGCGGGCGACCTACCTGTCCATGCTCGGCCGGGTGCACCGGGACCAGTACCGGCACCTGGGCCGCCCGCGCGCCCTCCCGGCCGCGATCGACGCGCACCGGGAGAGCCTGGAGTCCACCCGGACCGACGACCCGCAGCGCCCCGCACGGCTGTTCAACCTGGGCAACGTGTTGTCCGACCGCTTCGAGACCGACGGTGACCCGGCCACCCGGGACGAGGCGATCGGCCTGCTGCGCGAGTCGGCCGCGGCGGCGGCGACCGATCCGACGGTGCGCGCCCTGGCCTCGGGCGTCCTGGGTCAGCTGCTGCGGCAGCGGTGGCGGACCCACGGTCGCCCCGCCGACCTGGACGGGGCCGTCGACGCGTTCGGCCGGGCCCGGTCGGCCGGTGACCCGCGCCTGGCCGCGCTGCACGGCATCGTCCTGTCCGAACGGTTCCTGCGCGACGGCTCCCCGGCCGACCGGGACGCCGGCATCGACGCGCTCCGGGCGGCCGTGGACGCCGACACCCCCCTCGACGCGGAGCTGGCCGCACCGACCTGGGGTGGCCTCGCCGCGTTGCTGGAGGACCGCTACCGCGCCGACGAGCGCGCCCCGACGGCCGGCGCGGACCTCGACGCCGCCCTCGCCGCCTACCGGGCGGCGGTCGGGAGCACCGGCGACGACGCGCTGCGCCACCAGGTCGGCGTCCTGCTCACCCACCGCTACGAGCGCGGTGGCGACGCCGGGGACCTGGCCGAGGCGGTCCGGTTGCTGCGCGCCGGCGTGGCCGCCGCCGGCGACCCG
>NZ_CADEAU010000502.1 GCF_902825405.1 Micromonospora maritima
CCCGAGGCCGATCGCGAGCCCGCCGAGGACGCCGCCGAGCGCGTGCAGCGGCCACCACACCGGTTCCGGGCGCTGCGGCGCGACGGCGGGCCGGACCACGGCGACCTGGGCCTTGAGCCCCAGCCCGGCCGGGGGCAGGTCACGCCGGGCGATCCGTTGCAACTCGACGGCGAGCGCGTCGGCGATCGCCGCCGCCGTCGTGGCGGACCGGTCGGTGACGGCCACGTCGATCGCCAGGGTGTCCACGGTGGACGACGCCACGACGCGCGCGGCGAGGTCGTCGGTGGTGTACGGCAGGCGGAGCGAATCGATCACCGGGCGGGTCAGCCGGGGCGTGTTCATCATGGTGGCGTACGTCTTCACCCGCCGCTGCATGAGCCGGCCGGCCTCCGGCCCGGACGGGCGGGGCTGCGGCGGGGCGGCCTCCTCGGCCGCGAACGTGACGAGCAGCTGCGTCTCGGCGCGGTAGACGGGGTCCCGGCGCGCGGCCGGAACTCCGGTGACGACGCCGCCCAGCAACGCGAGCGCCACCACGATCGTCCACCGCCGGCCGATCACGTCGCGGTAGCGGGCCAGGTCCACGAGGCGTGAGCCTACCGGGCGGCCCGGAACCCGCCGGGCCGAGCCGTACCCGGCCGGCGGCGATTGCGGAGGGCCGCTCCGGTCGGGTAGAACAGGCCGGCGACGTGGACTCGTCGTGCCCACACATCCGCGCATCCTGGGGGAGGACCGTGGTGGACCTGGCACGGCGTCTCGTCTCCCCCGAACGTCTCTACCTCGTCGCCCTCGGCCTGACCGGGCTCGCCGCGCTGGTGTCGGTGACCCTGCCGGCGGCGGAGCGGGGCGAACTGGCCGCGAACATGGTGAGCGCCACGGTGGGCGCCGCGCTCGGCGGCCTCTCCGTCGACACCTTCCTGCTCTCCCGCCCGGCCGGCTGGATCATGTCCCGGGGCCGGGGGTGGATCGCCGGCATTCTCGCCGTGTCACTCGGCCTCACCGCGCTGGCGGCGGCGGTGCTGACCACCGCGGCCGGCCTGGGCAGCCATCCGGTGGCCATGGCGGCCGGCTGCGCCCTCACCGTCTTCAACACCGCCGCCTCGCTGGGGCTGCGGTTGCGCCGGTTCTGGTTCGTCTACGCCATGCGGGCCCTCGGCGGCGCGGTGCTGGTGGCGGGCTACGGGCTGCTCTGGCTGGGCCGGCGGCTCGACGGTGGACTGTGGAGCGAGCTGTGGTTGGGCGTGCAGGTCGGCGCCGCGACCGTGCTGGGCGTGGCGGTGCTGGTCTGGGCGCGCCGGACCGGGCCGGCACCGGCGGCGACGGCCGGGCGACCGGAGTACCGGGCGGACCTGCTCGCGGTGGGCCGCCTGCACGTCGGGGTGTGCGCGCAGATGCTGACGTACCGGTTGGGCCAGGTGCTGGTGGCCCGGTTCGCCGGCGCGGGTCCGCTCGGCGTGTTCGCGCTGGCCGTGGCGGCGTTGGAGTTCGCGCAGTCCGGCGCCGTGGTGCGGGCGCAGCGAATTCTGGCCGAACGCGACCCGGCCGCCGTCGGCGACCACGGTCGCGAGGTCGTCAAGGGTGCGTTCCCGATCGCCGCGCTGGCCGTCGTCGGCCTGGCGGTCCTCGGCGTGCTGTCCCCGGACTACCGGAACGCATGGGTCTTCGGGCTGCTCCTGCTGCCCGGGACGCTGGCGCTGTCGGCCGGCAAGACGTGGAGCGCGGCGCTGCTCAAGCGCAGCGGCGAGGGGGCGACCACCGCCGTCGCCCTCGTCACCATGTCCGTGTCGGTCGTGCTGTACGTTCTCCTCATCCCGTGGGCCGGCGCCGTCGGCGCGGCGGTCGCCTCGTCGGTCGCCTACTTCGTGTACGCGTTCCGGACGCGACAGCGCCTGCACCGGTCCACGCCGGCACTCGTCAATCGGATGGCCTAGCGGTGGACGTCTCAATCGTCGTTTTGACCTGGGAAGACTTCGAGCGCACCGACGGCTGCGTCCGCTCGCTGCCGGCCGGCGTGGAGGCCGTCGTCGTCGACAACGGCAGCGCCACCGCGATCAGCGACGCGCTGCGGGCCATGTGCGCCGAGACCGGTGCCCGCTACGTCCGCTCCGAGACGAACCTCGGCTACGCCCGGGGCATGAACCTGGGCGTCCGGCACAGCACCCGCTCCCGGGTGATCCTGTCCAACAACGACATCCTGGTGCGACCGGGCGCGATCGAGCGGTTGACCGCCGCACTCGACGACCCGGCGGTGGGTGCGGCGTTCCCGAAGGTGCTCGACGCCACCGGTCGGGACCAGACCGCCGCCGGCCGGTTCCTGACCGTGGGCGCCGGGGTGGCCCACGCCACCGGGCTCAGCCTCGTCTTCCCGAAGCTGCGGATCGTGGCTCCGCCGGAGCGGGGGGACTGGCTCTCCGGGCCGTTCGTGGCGATCCGCCGGGAGACGCTGGACCGGATCGGCGGGGTGGACGAGTCGTCGTTCTTCTACTCCGAGGACCTGCGGCTGTGCTGGGCCGTGCGTCGGCTGGGGCTGCGGCTGGCGTACCTGCCGGAGGCCGTGGTCACGCACGAGGACGACGCGAGCGCGAAGCGCCGGTGGGCCGCGGAGGAGATCGCCCGCCGGCAGACCCGGGAGTTCATCCGGGCCAGCCGCGAACTGGCCGGCTGGCGCGGCACGGTCGCCTGCTCCGCGTACACCGTCGGGGTGCTCGCGCGCGCCGCGGTCGGCGGCGGCGCGGCCCGACGGGCGGTCGCGCGGGGCGCCCTTGAGGGCATGGGTGCCCGATGAGGGTGCTGTTCGTCTGCACCACCGGGGGTTCCGGCCGGCGGCAGCTCGGCGGCGCGGAGCGCTTCCTGGTCGAGATGCTGCCGGCGCTGGCCGAACGGGGCGTCGAGGTGGTGGCCGCCACCCCGGACGACGAGGTGGCGGAGGCGCTGCGGACCGCGGGTGTGCGGTGGCTGCCACTGGGTGCCGCCCGGCGGGTCGACCTCGACTACGCGCGACGGATCCGGACGCTCGTCGACGAGCTGCGGCCGGACGTGGTGAGCGCGCACCTGCTCTCCGCCGCCATGCACGCCCGCGCCGGGCTCGGCCTGCGCGGCCGGCGCACCCCGCTGGTGGTGACCTTGCACAACAGCCTCTGGCAGTACCGCGACGCGGCCGGGTCGCTGCGGGCCAGGGCCGCGGTGCAGGCAAACATCAGCACCGACCTGATGCTCCGCCGGCTCCGACCGCACGCGACCGTCGCGGTCTCCGCCTTCGAGGCGCGGGAGCTTCGGGTACGCGGGAAGGTCCGGGACGTACACGTGATCCCGAACCCGCTCCCCGCGATCTGGCCGGACCCGGCCGACGGACCGGACCCCGCGCCCGGCGGTCCGGTCCGCGTCGGCTTCCTCGGCCGGCTGGAACGGGAGAAGGGGGCCGACCTGCTCGCCGACGTGGCGACCGCGTTGCCCGACGTCGAGTTCCTGGTCGCCGGCGCCGGCACCACGCCGCTGTCGCCACGACCCAACCTGCACCTGGTCGGCCGGGTGGACGCGGCCGCCTTCCTCCGGAGGGTGCACTGCCTGCTGGTGCCGTCCCGGGTGGAGGCGTTCGGGCGCAGCGCGCTGGAGGCGATGTCGCTCGGCGTGCCCGTGGTGCACTCCGGGGTCGGCGGTCTGACCGAGGTCACCGCCGCCGGTGACGGTGTGCTGGCCTACCGGGCCGAGCTGACCGCGCCGGCGTTGGCCGCGGCGGTGCGCGCGGCCACCCGCCCCGGCG
>NZ_CADEAU010000503.1 GCF_902825405.1 Micromonospora maritima
CCCGTCGGTCGCCGGCGGGGCGCGGTGCCGCCGCGGCTCCGGGCGCCGGGGCAGGCAAGGGCGGCCCGACCTGGGCGGCCGGTGCGATGCCACCCACCCAGGGCGGACGCTACCTCTATGTCTCCACCCGCGGTGACGACCGCGCCGACGGGCGTTCGCGGGCCACCGCGCTGCGGACCCTGCAACGCGCCGCGGACCTGACCGAGCCGGGGGACACCGTGCTGGTCGGCGGCGGCGAGTACCGGGCGCCAGGTCGGGCGAACGTGCTGGGAGTGACCCGCTCCGGCACTGCGCGACGGTGGATCACCTACGCCGCGTACCCCGGCGAGCGGCCCGTCGTGCGGGCAACCGGCTGGCAGGGCATCAGCGTGCGCGCCGCGTACGTCACGGTGGCCGGCTTCACGGTGATCGGATCCCGGGCCACGCTGACCCCGGCGCAGATCGCCAAGGCCAAGCGCAACGACATCTCCGACGTCGAGGTCACCAGCAACTGCATCGCGGTGGACGAGTGGGCCAAGGCCGACCCACCGCATCGGCCCCACCACGTCGTGGTCTGGGGGAACACCGTCACCGACTGCCCCCTGGTGGGCATCGCGGCGCAGTACGCCGACTACGTGACCATCGCGTACAACGAGGCGGCCCGCAACGGCTGGTGGTCGCCGTTCGGTGGCAGCGGCATCTCGGTGTTCGGCGGCTGGAACTCCGACGGCAACACCGGCTACAAGATGATCGTGCGGGGCAACGTCACCCACGACAACTGGAACAAGGTGCCCTGCCGGTGCAGTGGCTTCACGAAGATCACCGACGGGAACGGCATCATCGTCGATTCCCACGACAATGCCGACGTGGCCGGCCCGCCACTGTTCCAGAAGCCGTACGCCGGGCGCACCCTGGTGGAGAACAACATTTCCTACAACAATGGAGGCCGGGGCATCAACGTGTTCAAGAGTGACCATGTCGACGTGGTCAACAACACCCTTTACCACAATGCGCGGCATCCGGCGATCGAGACCGACCTCGGGGTGACCAAGGCGCGCGACGTGCGGGTGGCCAACAACATCGTCGTCGCCGCCGGGGGTAAGCCGGCGGTCCAGGTGGGCGCCGCCGTCGACGTCCGGCTCACCAGCAACCTCGTGGTCGGCGTCTCCAGGGCGCCCGCCGACCCGGGTGCGCTCACCGGCGACCCCCGGTTCGTCGCCCCCGACGCCGGCGACTTCCGGCTCAAGCCGGACAGCCCGGCGATCGACAGCGGCGTAGCCGCGCTGGCGCCCTCCACCGACGGCCGGCGGGTCCCCCGCGCCGGTCGGGTCGACCGCGGCGCGCTCGAGCGAGCCTGAGACCCGGGACGCGTCCGCCCCGCCCCTCCGGCGCGGGGCGGACGCGTCCCGGGTGACCAGAGCGCCGAATTCCGGTAACGCCCGGCCCGGTTCCGGGGTCCCTTCGGGCGGCCGTCCACACGGACGAGCCGTCGAAGGAGGAGACGTGAACGGTTCCGACCGCCCCCGATCGTCCCGTGACACGGGCCGCCGCGACCGACCCGGCGGCGCGACCGGCCCTCGACGGAGGCTCCGATGAACTGGGCCGACCTGACCGCGTTCCACGTGTTGACCGAGGAACGGCACTTCACCCGGGCCGCCGCCCGGCTGGGCACGTCCCAGCCCGCGGTCTCGGTGCGGATCGCCCGCCTGGAACGGGCGCTCGGCGCGCGGCTGGTCGACCGGACCTCCCGCGGAGCGCTTCCGACCCCCGCCGGCCGGCGACTCGCCGAGTGGGTGGCCGCCACCCGGCGCGGCTGGGACGAGATCCGGTTGGTGGTCGCCGAGACGGCCACGAGCGACACCAGCGGCGGCGCCCGCGGCAGGAGCACCCGCGGGCGTGACCGCGCTACGACGGCGCCGCAGCGGGTGCGGATCGGGACGGCCCGCTTCGCCGGTCACCACGCCGTCGACCGCCTCGGCCGGCAGCAGCCACGGATCGACTGGGCGCTGCGGACCACTGCCGGCCCGACCGCGCTCGTCGAGCGACTCCTCCTCGATGAGGTGCAGATCGGGTTCTGGTGCGCCTGGCCGTACACGCCCCCGGTCGACCTGTCCGGCCTGCGGGAATTCGCCGTGCGGCAACTGCCGCTCGTCGTGGCGCTGACCGACACGCACCGGCTCGCCGGCGACGACGGGCCGGTCGACCTCGCGGACCTCGCCGGTGAGGAGTGGGTGGCCGGCGCGGACCCGGAACTCCGCGAGGCGCTGCGACGCGTCTGCCGCCAGGCCGGTGGCTTCCGGCCGGTGATCACCCACGTCACCGACGACCAGGCGCAGGTCGCGGCGTTGGTCGCGGCGGGACGGGCGGTGACCGTCGAGGTCGCGAGCACGCCACCCGCGACCGGAGTGGTCCGGCGCCCGGTCCTGGACGCGCCGGCGGCCACGCTCCGCCTGGCCTGGCGACCGGGCGCCGTGCCGGAAAGCCTGGTCCGCGACGTGCTGCGCTCCCTCGCCGACGACACCGCCCACCTCGACGCCGAGCCCGGCGTCTCCGTCGGATCCGTGGTCCCGCCCCGGTCCGATCTTCGGTGCGCGCCGGTCACCGGGCCCGGACGGGATGACGTCCCCGGGTCGGACGGCGCGGGTGGACCGGTCGCGTGGAGCGGCCGGGACGTCCGTGATCCGGAAACCCGGAGCCGGCGCGGAGCGCCGGACCCGGCGGATCGACGACGCCTCGTCCGATCCGCGGATCCGGGCGCTGCCCGGCCGCGCGGCCGGTCGGTTCCCGTCCACCACCGGCCCGCCGGGGAACCCCGACCGGCCGACCCCCATCCCGATCGGGCTAGCCTCGCTCGTCCGGCGCCGAGCGCCCCCACCGCTTGGTTCCCCGCCCGCGGAGCGCAGGAGCGACCACGATGACGGCCAGCGAGGAGACGACCCGGTTGGTCCGCTCGGCCCAGGGTGGTGATCGGCGGGCGCTGGACCGGCTGCTGCGCACCAGCCTCCCACTGGTGTACAACCTCGCCGCGCGCAGCCTGGAACCCGCGGACGCGGACGACGTCACCCAGGAGACGATGATCCGTGCCGTCCGAGGGCTGCCAGGGTTGCGTGAGCCGGCCACGTTCCGCGCCTGGCTGACCACCATCGCCCTGAACGAGACCCGACGGCGCGCAGCCCGGACCGTCGCGCACCGCCGGTCGGTGCTGCTGCTGGACCCGGACGTGCTGCCCGCCACGGCCGACCCGACGGACGACGACGCCGCCAATCGGCGCGACCTCGGCCTGCAACGCCGGCAACTGGCCGAGGCGACCGGCTGGCTGGACGCCGACGACCGGGAGCTGCTGGGCCTGTGGTGGCTGACCCAGCTGGGTCGACTCGACCGCGCCGATGTCGCGCGCTCGCTGGGCATCTCGCCGGCGCACGCCCGGGTCCGCCTGCACCGGCTCCGGTCCCGGCTGGCCACGGCCCGGCGCATCGTGGCCGCTGGGCAGGCCGCCGGCCAGCGGGACGGCTGTGTCGAGCTGCGGCGCACCCTGGCCGGCTGGGACGGGGTGCCGTCCCGAGTCTGGCGCAAGCGTCTCGCCCGGCACGTGGACGGCTGCCGCCGCTGCGCCGGAACCGGGGCGCACCTGCTGTCTCCGGAGCGGCTGCTCGCCGCGACGCCGCTGTTGTTGCCGCCGACGCACCTGCTCCCGTCGGCCGAGCACGCCCTGCCCGGAGCGCTCGCCACGCCCACCGGTGGCGCGGCGTCCGTGCGGCCCGATCCG
>NZ_CADEAU010000504.1 GCF_902825405.1 Micromonospora maritima
CATCGACCCAGGACGATCAGACGCGGTCGGCAACCTCGCCGAACGGCTCTGGCCGCAGCAGACCCCGACCGGTCTGCTGCGCGACCTGCTCGGCTCCACCGCGCGGCTGCGGGCCGCCGCCGGCGAGGCGTTCACGCCGGCCGAGGTGACGGCGCTGCACCGGCGCGGCGCGGACCGGTTGTCGCGGGAGACCTGGTCGGCGGCCGACCTGCCACTGTTGGACGAGCTGGCACACCTGATCGACGGCCCGGGCCGCCGGTACGCGCACGTGGTGGTCGACGAGGCACAGGACCTGTCCCCGATGCAGTTGCGCGCGGTGGCCCGGCGCAGCGCCACCGGCTCGCTGACAGTTGTCGGCGACCTCGCGCAGTCCACCGGCACCTGGGCGCGCGACTCCTGGACGGAGGTGCTCGCCCACCTGCCCACCGCGTACCCGGCCGAGATCGCCCCACTGCGGTACGGCTACCGCGTACCCCGGCAGGCGTACGCGACCGCGGCGGCGCTGCTGCCGGTGGCCGCGCCGGGAGTGACGCCGGTGGAGGTGGTCCGGGACGGGCCGGCGGACACCGGCGTGCACCGGGTCGGCCTGGCCGAGCTGGCCGCCCGTGCGGTCGCGGTGGCCCGCGAGCACGCCGAGGCCGGCCGGTTCGTCGGCATCGTCTGCCCGGCGCGACAGCGGCGCCCGGTCGAGGCGGCGCTGGCCGCGAACGGCATGGCCTGGAGCAGCGCCGACCGGGGCGAGCTGGGCGGATCGGTCAACCTGATAAGCCCGCAGGAGGCCAAGGGCCTGGAGTTCGACGCGGTGGTGGTGGTCGAGCCGGCGGAGATCGTGGCCAGCGACGAGCGCGGTCACCGGCTGCTCTATGTGGCGCTGACCCGCACCACCGGCCACCTCGACATCGTCTGCACCGGCGACCCGGTGCCGCTGGACGCCCCGGTCCGACCCCGGCCGCCGCTGGGCGGCGAGGCGGAGGCGCCGTTCACCCGGCGGGAGGCACACCGGCTGGCCGAACACCTGGCCGGACAGCTGCGCAACGCCGCCCCACCGGCGTTCTGGGCCGACGTGCTCGCCGAGGTGCGGGCGGCGCTGCTACCAGGCGGCGCGGTCAGCCCCGAGGCGCCGGCGGACGACTGATCGCGGCCGAGTCCAGCCGTCGACCCACCGTCCACTGCACGATGTCGTGCTCGATGTCGGCCTTCCTGGCCTTCGCCGGCACCGCGATGCCCAGTTCTTTGGCCAGCGCCCGCAGCTTCGCCACGGTGAGCTTCAGGTCGGCGAGATATCGCACGCCTGCCGCCCGGTCACCGATGGCCGCGAGGTCGGCGCGAACCCGGTCGACATCCAGACCGGCCGAGACCGCGGCGGCGGCCGGCCGGGCGGCCCGCGTCCGGTCGACCACGGCCAGCTTCGCGGTGCCGTCGGCCAGCGCGGCGAGCTGGTCGGCGGGCAGCGCGCGGACGAAGTCCGCGACCCGCAGCAGGACGGCGTGGGCCAGGTCGGCGGGGTTGGACACCGGAACTCTCCTTCTCACAGGCGGGTACGGGCCAGGAACTCGCTGGCCAGCTGCCGGAGCTCGTGCTGCACCGTCTCGTTGGCGTTCGGCACCAGCACGGCGGGCAGCCGCCGTTCACCGGCGGTGCCGAACAGGGTCTTGTTCTCCCGGACGGTCTGCCGGAACACCGGGACCTCCAGGCTGTCGGTGTGCCTCATGTAGTTGCGGGACGCGTTGATCGGCCCGCCCGAGGCGTACTGGATCATAGTGAACACCACGCCCAGGTACTGCGGGTCGATGGTCGGACCGGGCGCGGCGACCCGGTTGAAGTCGCGGACCAGCTCGGAGACCTTGCTGCGCAGGTAGTCGATGCCGAGCGTGGACAGGTAGTCCGGCCGGGCCGGGGTGAGGATGTGCTCGCTCGCCACGATGCCCGTCCGGGTGACCATGGTGAAGTTCGGCGCGCAGTCGATGAGGATGTCGTCGTACCCGGCGAACTCCTCGGCGCCGAGCGCGTCGGCCAGCGCCCGGTGCAGGGACAGGAAGTGCGGGCTGCCGTGCTGGAAGCGCGACCCACCGAGCGCCGCGGCGATGTCGAGGTCGACGTCGACCAGCCCCAGGTGGGAGGCGACGAGATCGAGCCGGCCGCCGTCGGGCAACAGCGCGTTGGCCGGTTCCGGTGTGAGCACGTACGGGTGCAGGGGGCCGGTCGGCTCGTCGGCCAGCACCGACCCGAACCACTGCAGGATGGTCCTCTCGTAGGCGAGGTCCCGTTCCCAGTCGTCCGCCGCGTAGAACGAGAAGGTGAGGCTGGCCTGCGGGTCGAGGTCGATCAGCAGGACCCGGCGGCCACGCGCGGCGAGTTCGGCGCCGAGGTTGGCGGTGATCGTGGTCTTGCCGACCCCACCCTTGTAGTTGATCACGGAGGTGATGCTCATGCCGCGTCCCGCATCGGCCCATGATCGCAGGGACGGGCCCGGGTCCGCATCCGGCGGGCCACCGTCGCCTCCGCCACGGGCACGAGGGCACGTCGATCATGAGGTTGGCGGCACGATCGGAGATCCCCATCGCCGTCAACTTCATGGTCGACGGTGGGCACGGCTCGGTGGTGGTGGGGCGCGTCGGGGTCTGTCAGGGTTGGGGGGTGGCGAATGTGTGGTCCGGTGTCACCGTCGACTGCGTCGATCCCGAGCGGGTCGCCCGGTTCTGGAGTGCCCTGCTCGGTCGCGAGCCCGGCGCGTCCCCGGAGGGCTGGGTCTACCTCGGTGAGCGCGGCGACCCCCAACCGAGGCTGGTGTTCCAGCCGGTGCCCGGACCCCGCACCGGGAAGGTCCGGATCCACCTCGACATCACGGTCGACGACCTCGACGAGGCGATGGCGACCGTGACGAGGCTCGGCGGCGGGTTCACCGGCGAACGGCACGACTACGACGAGGGAGCCGTCGTCGTGATGACCGACCCGGAGGGCCACGAGTTCTGCCTCGTCGAGTATCGCGACTGACTCGGGGCACGGAAAATCCCGCACATGTCTGTCTACGGGACGGCCGACCTGCGGCGTTGATAGGGCGTGACGTTCGAGGAGTACGCGTTCGCGCGCACCGCAGCGCTGGTGCGGCTCGCCCGGTTGCTGACCGGTGACGAGCACCGTGCGGAGGACCTGGTCCAGGACGTCCTCGCGAAGGCGTACGCGCACTGGGGGCGCATCTCCCGGACTGATCAACCCGACGCGTACGTCCACCGGATGCTTGTCAACGCGAACCACTCGTGGTGGCGTCGACGGAGCAGGCGGGAGATCTCCACCGACACGGCGATCGATCGGGCCGGCGGGGCAGACGAGGCCGCCCGGGTCGTGGAACGGGACGCGTTGTGGCGGCTCGTCCGTGACCTGCCGACGAAGCAGCGCACCGTGATCGTGCTGCGCTACTACGAGGACCTCGACGACGCGACCATCGCCGAGATCCTGGACTGTTCGACAGGCACGGTGCGCACCCACGCGCGGCGGGCACTCCAGGCGCTGCGGAAGCGCCAGGACACCCCCGCGCCCGCACGGACGGGAGGGATCTGATGTCCACCGACCTCGATCAGCGTCTTGCCACGATGCTCCGGCACCGGGCGGGTGGCGACGTCGATCCCACCCCGATCGTGGCGCACGCCCGCCGTCGCGGCCGGAGCCTGCGACTGCGCCGCCGCGGTCTGATCGCCGGCGGCGCGGCGGCGGCCTGCGCTGCGCTCGCC
>NZ_CADEAU010000505.1 GCF_902825405.1 Micromonospora maritima
CCCCGGCTGCCCTGGCTGACCGTGACCCTCGGCGTGCTGCTGGCGCTGGCCGGGTGCTGGCTGCTCGCCGGCCGGCGGCTGCCCGCGCCGCGCGCCTTCACCACCGCACCCCGGCTCACCCGCACCTGGCCGTCCATGGCGCTGTTCGGCGCGGCGTACGCGCTCACGTCGCTGACCTGCGCGATCGCACCGTTCCTGGCGATCGTGGTGACCAGCCTGCGGGCCGGGTCGACGCTGCGCGGGCTGGCGCTGTTCGGCGCGTACGCCCTCGGGATGGCGCTGGTGGTCGGCGTGGCCGCGCTCGCGGTGGCGCTGCTGCGCGGGCGGACGGTGGCCCGGCTGCGCGGCGCCGGCGCGTGGGTGCCGCGCCTGAGCGGCCTGGTCCTGCTGGTCGCCGGCGGTTACGTCGCCTGGTACGGCTGGTACGAGGTGCGCCTCGCCCAGGGCCGCTACGACGCCTTCACCGACCCGGTGATCCGCACCGCCGCCCGAGCCCAGCAGACCCTGGTGAACGCCGTCGACACCCTGGGCCCCGCCGTCCTCACGGCCCTCCTGGCCGCGCTGCTCCTGCTGGCCCCCCTCACCCGCCCCCGCCCCCGCCCCCGCCCCCGCCCCCGCCCCCGCGATCTTGCAGTTGGTGCCCGGGCGGAAGGGGTGAAGCGGACTTCTCGCGGGCCGGAAGTGCAAGATCGCGGGGGAGAGGCGGGTGCGGCGGGGGAGCGGGGGCGGGTCAGCGCGGGGTGAGGCGGTCGGTGCCGAGCTTGTCGCGGAGGACCTCCGGGACCACCACCGAGCCGTCGGGCTGCTGGCACTGCTCCAGGATGGCCGGGAACAGGCGGCTGGTGGCCAGCGCCGAACCGTTGAGCGTGTGCACGAAACGGGTCTGCTTCGCGCCCGGCTCGCGATAGCGGATGGCCGCCCGGCGGGCCTGGTAGTCACCGGCCCAGGAGACCGACGACACCTCCTTGTACTTGCCGGTGCTCGGCATCCAGACCTCGACGTCGAGCGTCTTCTTCATCGAGGCGCTCGCGTCGCCGGCGGCGAGCAGGCTGGTCTGGAAGTGCAGGCCGAGCTTGTCGACCAGGCCCTCGACGTGCCCGACCATCGCCTCCAGCGCCTCGCCCGCCTGCTCCGGCAGCGTGAACTGGAAGATCTCCACCTTGTTGAACTGGTGGCCGCGCACGGTGCCGCGCTCGTCCGAGTGCGAGCCGGCCGCCTCACGCCGGTAGCACGGCGTGTACGCGAACGCCTTCAAGGGCAGCTTCGGCGTCTCCAGGATCTCGTCCTGGTAGGCGCCGAGGATCGCGGTCTCCGACGTGGGCAGCAGGAACTGGCCGCGCGAGGACGACTGCTTGTCGATGTGGTAGACGTCGTCGTGGAACTTCGGGAACTGTCCGGCGGCGAAGCCGGCGCTGTCCAGCAGCAGGTGCGGCGGGAGCAGGAACTCGTAGCCGGCCTGGATGTTCTGCTCGATCAGCCAGTTGACCAGCGCCCACTCCAGCCGGGCGCCCATGCCGGTGTACATCCAGAAACCCGAGCCGCCGAGCTTCACGCCCCGCTCGTGGTCGACCAGGCCGAGCGCGCGGCTCAGCTCCACGTGGTCGCGTACCTTCTCGATGGCCGGCGCCGCACCGAACGTCCGGACCACCCGGTTGGCCTCCTTGCCCCCGGCGACCACGTCGTCGGCGGGCAGGTTCGGCAGCTCGCTCATCGCCGAGCGGAGCCGGGACTGCACCTCGTCGAGCTGGGACTCCAGCTCCGCGAGCTGCTTGCGCTCGGCCTCCGGGGCGACCGGCTGCGGCGTGCCGCCGGACCGTTTCGCCTCCGCGTACGCGCGCGCCTCGGCCTTGCGGCGCTGCCGCTCGGCGTCGATCTCCGTGATCAGGGCGCGTCGTTCCTGGTCGAGCCGCTGGATGTCGTCCAGCGCCCGGGTGACCTCGGCGGGATCCAGACGCTTCGCCAGCGCGGTCGCCACCGCCTCGCGATCCTTCCGGATCAACTCCATGTCGAGCATGCTGCTCGTACGCCTCCGTCCAGGCAGTCAGGTGGGACCCCCAGATGCTACCGTCGCGGCCCCGCCGGTCCGGGCCCGCCCGGTCTACAGGCGGACGGGCATCAGGACGGAGAACGCGTGCGCGTCGTCGGCCCGGCGCACCGCCAGCGGGGTGATCGGCCCGTCCAGCTCCAGCACGAGCTGCCCGTCACCGGCGCCCAGCGCGTCGAGCAGGTACTCCCGGTTCACCCCGACCCGCAGCCCGTCCGCGACCGGCGCGGCGGCCGGGTCGACCAGACGCAGCTCGCCCCGGCCGTCCAGACCCAACGCCACCACCTCGTGCGCGATCCCGCCGTGCGCCCGGTGGCAGACCGGGACGCCGTCCGCGGTGAGCGCCGCGCGCAGCGCCGCGCCGTCCACCGGGATCCGGTACGCGGGCGCGTCGCCGACCCGCGCGCGCAGCAGCCGGCGGACGTCCGGGAAGTCGTACGGCAGCGGGACGGCGGTCACCGGGCGGCCCCCGACCGAGACGGTCACCCGGTCCGCGGCGACCACGGCCGTCACGGTCGGGCCGGTGCCGGTGTCCAGCACCGTGCGCAGCTCGTCGACCACGCCCACCGGCAGCAGCGCGGTCACCGGCGGTCCGTCGACGGTGGCGTCGACCCGGGCCACGGCCATCCGGTACCGGTCGGTGGCGGACAGGTGCACGCCGTCGGGTTCGACCGTCAGCAGCACCCCGGACAGGGCCGGCAGCTCCGGGTCGGTGCCGACGGCGAAGCGTACGGCGTCCACCGCCTCGGACAGAGCGGCGCGGGACAGCACGAGTCGGGTGGTCACGGTGGTCTCCTCCGGGTCGATCAGTCGACGGATCCGGGAGAGCTCACGACGCGCGTCGGCGAGGCCGTCCTCCAGCTGCCGCAGGTGCGCGTCGAGCAGGCGGTGCACCTCGGCCGGCCGGTGCCGATGCCGCAGCGCCTCGGCGATCCCGGCCAGCGGCATGCCGACCCGCCGCAGCCCGGCCACCAGGCGGGCCGGCGCCACCTGGTCGCCGGTGTACCAGCGGTAGCCGGTCACCGGGTCCACCCGGGCCGGCGTCAGCACCCCGGAACGGTCGTAGAACCGCAGGGCGCTGATCGTCAACCCGCTGGCCCGGGCCAGCTCACCGATGCTGCGAAGCTCGCTCTCCACGGCCGTCATCCTGTGACCTCGACCAGGTCGAGGGTCAACGTCCCGCGGGCAGGGTGCGGAACGTGATCCCGGCCCGGACCAGCCGGTCCAGCAACGCGTCACCCATCGCGGCCACCGGGGTGACCTGGCCGGCGGTCTCCGGCAGGTCGTCGAAGGCCAGGCAGAGCGCCGACTCGGCGAGCATCTTGGCGGTCTCGTCGTAGCCGGGGTCGCCGCCGGACACCTCGGTCACCACCCGCCGGCCGCCACCGGCGCCCACGAACCGCACCCGGAACCAGGACTTCGCCCGCTGCTCGGCGCTCGGCCCCTGGCCCGAGGCGAGCCGACCGAGCAGCCAGCGCCGGGTCGGCGGCACCTTGACCAGCCCGAGCACACCGGCCAGGCCGGCGCCGGCGACCAGCACGGTGGGCAGCCGCTTCACGGCCGCGAAGTGCCGGTAGCGGAAGTCCGGGCCGTACTCCGGGCGGGCCGCCGCGGACCGGCGGACGACCTGCGGGTCGATGGTGGGCAGCGGGACCGCCCACTGGTCGAACTCGCGGACCCGGCC
>NZ_CADEAU010000506.1 GCF_902825405.1 Micromonospora maritima
CGGGCCGCGTCCGCCGGCGCGGCTCCGGTGGCGACCGGCGCAGCCGGCGCGGGTCCGGTGGTGGCGCCGTCCGGTGCGGTGGCGCAGTGCGCCAGGATGACGTCGGCCAGCTCGGCCGGCTGGTGCTTGGCGAAGTAGTGGCCGGCGCCCTCGATCACCGCCAGCGACACCCGGTCGGCGAAGAACTCCCACTCCAGGTAGCGCTCCTGGTACAGCTCGGTGGCCCGGTCGCCGCTGCCGACCACGCAGACCAGCGGCGCGGACAGCTTGCGGGGCAGGCCCTGCGCGTAGACGTCGGTGTAGTAGTCCTCGCCCCGGGCCGAGTCGGCCAGGACCACCCGCATCACGAAGTCCTTCTCCGCTTCGTCGAAGACCTCGGTGAAGAAGCCCATCGCGCGCAGCGACTCCAGCGTGCGCCGCTTCGACGCCCAGCGCTCCACCGGGAACCACCGGCGCAGCCAGCCGAACACCCGTCCGGGCAGCCGGGGAGCGGGGAAGTGCGCCCCGATCACCACGCCGGTGACCTCGACGCCGGCCGCCTCCAGCCGGCGGGCCAGCTCGACCGCCTCGGCGCCGCCGACGCAGTGCCCGTACACGGCCACCGGGCCGGTGATCTGCCCGACCACCTCGGCCACGCAGCGGTCCACCAGCTCGTCCAGGTCGAGCATCGGCTCGTCCGGGCGGTTCAGGTCGTGCCCGGGCCGTTCCAGCGCGTACAGCGACACCCCGGCCGGCAGGGCGTCCGCGAGCGGCTGGAAGGTGATCGCGCTGCCGCCGCCGAACGGTACGCAGAGCAGCGTCAGCGTGGTCGGCGTGCCCGGCCGGGCCGGGGTCAGCTCGTGCAGCAGCCGGCCGGCCGAGCCGCCGGTCTCGGCCAGGTGCGCGGTCAACCCGCGGATGGTCGGGTGCCGGAACAGGTCGAGCACGCTGATCGCCGGGTCGGTGCCGGCCAGCGCCTTGATCGCGCGGAACGAGTCGCCGCCCAGGTCGAAGAAGTCGTCGTCGATGCCGACCCGCTCGTAGCCGAGCACCTCCGCCCAGCGCCGGGCCAGCGCCTCCCGCAGCGGCGTGTCCGGCACGCCGGCGCCGACCTCGGCGCGTTCGCGGCGGGGCGCGGGCAGGGCCGACCGGTCGACCTTGCCGTTGGCGTTGAGCGGCATCCGGTCCAGCGGCACGAACGCCGACGGCACCATGTAGTCCGGCAGCCAGGTGCGCACGAACGTCCGCCAGGGCGCCGGGTCGGCGGCGAAGTCGGCGGTCACCCCGCCGGCGGGGTCCGGCTCGGGGCCGCCGGTCAGCGTCAGGTAGGCCACCACGGACTTCTCGCCCGCGTCCTCGCGGACCACCACGGCCGCGTCGCGGACCGCGTCGTGCCGGCGCAGCACCGCCTCGATCTCGCCCAGCTCGATCCGGAACCCGCGCACCTTCACCTGCGAGTCGCCCCGGCCGAGGAACTCGATCCGCCCGTCGGTCAGCCGGCGGCCGAGGTCGCCGGTGCGGTAGAGCCGCCCGTCGCCGTACGGGTCGGGCACGAAGCGCTGCGCGGTGAGCGTCGGGTCGTCGTGGTAGCCGCGGGCCAGCCCCGGCCCGCCCAGATAGATCTCGCCGGGCACCCCGACCGGCACCGGTGCGAGCCGCGCGTCGAGCACGTGCGCCCGCATGTTGCCGATCGGCCGGCCGACCGTGGGCCGGGTCTCGTCCGGCGTGATCCGGTCCATGGTGGCCCACACGGCGGCCTCGGTCGGCCCGTACAGGTTCCACAGCGCGTCCACCCGTTCGGCCAGCTGCCGGGCCAGCGGCGCGGGCACCGCCTCGCCGCCGCACACGGCGGTCAGCCCGGGCGTGCCGCGCCACCCCGACTCGATCAGCAGCCGCCAGGTCGTCGGCGTGCCCTGGGCCAGCGTGACGCCCTCGGTGTCGAGCAGCGCGGCCAGCCGGGCCGCGTCGTAGGCGACGTCCCGGTCCACCAGCAGCATCCGGGCGCCGACCACGAGCGGCAGGAACAGCTCCGGCACGGACATGTCGAAGGCGAAGCTGGCCATCGCCAGCATGGTGCCGTCGCGGGTCAGGCCGGGCCGCTCGCGCATCGCGGCGAGCGTGTTGACCACGGCGCCGTGGGTCACCCGGACGCCCTTGGGTCGACCGGTGGAGCCGGAGGTGTAGATCAGGTACGCGAGGTGGTCCGGCCCGGCCGTCACCGGGGGCGCGGTGTCCGGCCCGTCGGCCGTGCCGGCGGTCACCACCGCGCCGGCGAAGCCGGTGAACCGGTCGGCCAGCGCCGCGTCGGTGACCAGCACCGTCGCGCCGCTGTGGGTCAGCACGTAGCGCTGCCGCTGCACCGGGTACTCCGGATCGACCGGGACGTACGCGCCGCCCGCCTTCAGCACGCCGAGCAGCGCGACCGGCAGCTCGGCCGAGCGGGGCAGGCAGACCGCGACCGGCACGTCCGGCCCGACGCCGGCCCGGCGCAGCCGGTGCGCGAGCCGGTTGGCCCGGGCGTCCAGCGCGGCGTAGCTCAACGTGGTCCCGCCGAACGTCACGGCCGGCCGGTCCGGGCCGGCGGCCACCTGGCGCGCGAACAGGTCGACGAGGGTCGGCACCCGGTCCGGCGCGGTGTCCCACCCGGCCGGCGCGGCGGTGTCGTTCCACTCGGCGAACCGGGCCAGTTCGCCGGCGGTCAGCAGGGGCAGCTCCGCCAGTCGGGCGTGCGGGTCGGCGATCGCCGCGGCGAGCAGGGTGTCCAGGTGGCCGATCATCCGCTCGGCGGTGGTCGCGTCGAAGAGCGCGGTGTTGTACTCCAGCCGGAACCGCAGCCCCTCGGCCACCTCGTACGCGTACAGCGCCAGGTCCTGCTGGGCGATGCACGGCTCCACCGCGAACGGGGTCATCCGCACCCCGGCGGCGTCCACGTCCCGCTGCTCGGGCACGTTGAGCAGGTTGAACATGACCTGGAACAGCGGGTTGCGGCTCAGGTCGCGGGGCGCGTCGACCAGGTCCACCAGCCGCTCGAACGGCACCTCCTGGTGGTCGTACGCGCCCAGCGCGGTGCGCCGGACCTGCCCGAGCAGCTCGGCGAAGGTCCACTCGCCGTCCAGCACGGTGCGCAGCGGCAGCATGTTGACGAAGAAGCCGACCATCGGCTCCAACTCGGCGCGGACCCGGCCGGCGACCGGCATGCCGACACAGACGTCGCGCTGGCCGGTCCAGCGCCACAGCACCGCCTTGTACGCGGCGAGCAGCGTCATCGCCAGCGTGGCGCCGTGCTCCTGGCTGAACCGGCGGAGCCGGTCGGCGGTCTCCCGGGGCAGGACCAGCGAGTGGACCGCGCCGTCGAACGTCTGCACCGGCGGGCGGGGCCGGTCGGTGGGCAGCTCCAGCACGGCGGCCACCCCGTCGAGTTGCCCGCGCCAGTACCGCAGGTCCGCGCTGTCCGGGTCGGCCAGCCGGTCGCGCTGCCAGCGCGCGTAGTCGCCGTACTGGACGGTCAGCTCGGGGAGCGGGTCGGGCCGTCGCTCGCGGGCGGCGGCGTACCCGGCGGCCACCTCGCGGGCCACCACGCCGAGCGACCAGCCGTCGGAGACCGCGTGGTGCATGGTCAGCGACAGCACGTGCCGGTCGTCGGCGACGCGCAGCAGCACGGCCCGGAACAGCGGGCCGCCGGCCAGGTCGAACGGCCGGCGCACGTCCGCGGCGAGGGCGGCGTGCACCCAGCCGCGC
>NZ_CADEAU010000507.1 GCF_902825405.1 Micromonospora maritima
CACGAGGCCGCGCCTCCGCCCGGCTCGCCGGCGGCGTCGGGGCGTACCCGGGTCGGGGCCGGACGGGCGGGCGGGCCGGCGGCCTTGCGGGCGGCGGTGGTCTCCTCCTTCGAGGGGTCGCCGAGCGGGTCGTGGGCCGGCGGCGGGGGCACGGTGGCCATCCACTCGCCGAGGTGGTCCTTGTCGTGCAGCAGGTCCTTGATGTCGTACTCGGCGTACTCGAACTCGGGCGACCAGTAGAGCGCGTCGAACGGGCACACCTCGATGCAGATGCCGCAGTACATGCAGAGCGAGAAGTCGATGTCGAACTTGTCGAGCACGTTGCGCTGGCGGGGGCGGGCGGCGCCGGGCACCGCCACCTCCTCCTTGTGCGAGTCGATGTAGATGCACCAGTCCGGGCACTCGCGGGCGCAGAGCATGCAGACCGTGCAGTTCTCCTCCAGCAGCGCGATCACGCCGCGGGAGCGGGGCGGCAGCTCGGGGGCCACGTCCGGGTACTGCTGGGTGGTCGAGCGGCGGGTCATCGTCTTCAACGTGACCGCCAGCCCCTTCACCAGCCCGGTGCCGGGCACTCCACCGTGCTCGCTCATGCCGCCCATCCTGCCCTGTGCCCCGGGCGCGCGCGACCACCCCCCGACTCTTGGCGGCGGTATCGTGAGCCCGGGGAGAACGACGCACCGCCAAGGGCTGGTCGGATGACCACCGACCTGGAGAGTTTCCGTCCACCCGAGCGTGCGTGGACGACCGATGATCTGGACCTGCTGCCGGAGGACGGTCGCCGCCGCGAACTGCTCGATGGAGTGCTGCTCATGTCCTTGCGCGGCCGGACGCACCAGAGCATCGCGATGCTGCTCGGCGTCGCGCTCGACGAAGACTGGGCGAGCCGTTCCCGGTGAACCTGCCGATCAGCCGGATCACGCCTCACCGGGGGTGAGCGGCGGCAGCATCTCCACGCCGAGCTGCTGGAGCACCTGGAACAGCTCGTTCACGCTCCACACGTCCACGATCCGGCCGGCGTCGTCGAAGCGCAGGAACGTCGCGCCCGAATAACTGACCACGCGGCCGGTCGGCGGCACCGGGCCGAACTGCCCGGCCTGGGTGCCGGCGGCCCGCCAGTGCACCGCGACCCGCCCGCCGCCGGCCACCACCTCGACGATCTTGTAGCGCAGGTCGGGGAAGGACGCCCGCCGGTCCCGGTGCCAGGCCAGCACCGAGTCCGGCCCGGTGCCGCCCAGCCCGGGACAGTCCGGGGCCACCAGCTCGTACGCGCTCTCCTCGCGGCCGGCGTTCCACACGTCGGCGATGAAGCGTCGGGCCGCCGCCTCCACATCGGTCACGGCCGGCAGCCTATGCCCCTCCCGTTCCCGCTCGGCCTGCCGGGACGGCCCGGAGCGACCATGATGGGAGCGGAAGTCAACTCGGGAGGTGGGCGTGGCCGGCAGCAACGACGAGGTCCTCGACCGGACCGGCGGCAAGTACGTGGAACCGGGCGGCGAGTTCACCCGGGACCAGCGCTACATCGCCACCCGGATCACCGCGGACGAGCGGGACGGCTGGCCGGTGGAACCGGGGCGCTATCGGCTGGCGGTCAGCCGGGCCTGCCCGTGGGCCAACCGGCTGATCATCGTCCGGCGCCTGCTCGGGCTGGAGGACGCCATCTCGATGGCCGTGGCCGGGCCCACCCACGACAAGCGGAGCTGGACGTTCGACCTCGACCCGGATGGCAAGGACCCGGTGCTCGGCATCGAGCGGCTCGCGGACGCCTACTTCGCCCGCTTCCCCGGCTACGAGCGCGGCATCACCGTCCCGGCGCTCGTCGACGTGCCCACCGGGCAGGTGGTGACGAACGACTACGCGCAGATGAGCCTGGACCTCACGACCGAGTGGACGGCGCACCACCGGCCGGGCGCGCCGGACCTCTACCCGGAACCGCTGCGCGCCGAGATCGACGAGGTCAACCAGGTCGTGTTCGCCGACGTCAACAACGGGGTCTACCGGTGCGGCTTCGCCGGCAGCCAGGAGGCGTACGACAAGGCGTACCACAGGCTGTTCGACCGGCTGGACTGGCTGAGCGAGCGGCTGGCCGGGCAGCGGTACCTGGTCGGCGACACCATCACCGAGGCGGACGTACGGCTGTTCACCACGCTGGTGCGCTTCGACCCGGTCTACCACGGGCACTTCAAGTGCAACAGGCAGAAGCTCAGCGAGATGCCGGTGCTGTGGGCGTACGCGCGGGACCTGTTCACCACGCCCGGGTTCGGCGACACGATCGACTTCGACCACATCAAGCGGCACTACTACGAGGTCCACCGGGACATCAACCCGACGGGGATCGTGCCGCTCGGCCCCGACCTGAGCAACTGGCTGATCCCGCACGGCCGCGAGGACCTGGGCGGCCGCCCCTTCGGCGACGGCACCCCACCCCCGCCCCCACCCGAGTCCGAGCGGGTAGACCCGACCCACACCCCCTTGCGCTGACCCCGCCCTCGCCCCGACCCCGGCGATCTTGCACTTTGGGCCCTGAACCTGGACGCTTTGCCCCTTTCGCCGGGGCAGAAAGTGCAAGATCGCCGGGGAGAGGGGGCGGGCGGGGACGGGGAGGGAGGGACGGCGGGCGGGCTACAGGGCCAGGCGGACGGCGGCGGTGAGGACGAGCTGGGCCAGGGCCAGGGGGACCAGGACCAGCCAGCAGAGGCGCTGGAGCTGGTCCTCGCGCAGTCGCGGGTAGCTCACCCGGAGCCAGATGATCACGAAGGCGACCGCGAAGACCTTGAGCAGGGTCCACAGCCAGCCGAGCTGGGCGTCCGCGAACGGACCCTGCCAACCGCCCAGGAAGAGCACGGTGGTCAGCGCCGCGATCACCACGATGCCGACGTACTCGGCGAGCAGGAAGAACGCGAACCGCAGGCCGGTGTACTCGGTCATGTAGCCGAAGACCAGCTCGGAGTCGGCCACCGGCATGTCGAACGGCGGGCGGCGGATCTCGGCCAGCCCGGCCACGAAGAAGATCACCATGGCCGGCGCCTGCCAGAGCAGCCACCAGGGCCGCCACGCCTCCACGATGCCGGGCAGGCTGAGCGTGCCCGCCGCCATCGCCACCGAGGCGGCGGCCAGCACCAGCGGCAACTCGTAGGCGAGCAGCTGGGCGGCGCCGCGCAGCCCGCCGAGCAGGCTGTACTTGTTGGCCGACGCCCAGGCGGACATGAGCACCGCGAGCACACCGATGCCCACCACCGCGAGCACGAAGAACAGGCCGATGTCCAGCGGCTGGGCGACCAGGTCACCCGGGCCGAGCGGGATGACCAGCAGGGCGAGCAGGTACGGCACCAGGGCCACCGCCGGCGCGAGCCGGAACACCTGCCGGTCCGCCTCGCGCGGGGTGACGTCCTCCTTCTGCACGAACTTGATCCCGTCGGCCACCAGCTGCGCCCAGCCGTGGAAACCGCCGGCGTACATCGGCCCGAGCCGGCCCTGCATGTGGGCCATCACCTTGTGCTCGGCCTGACCGACGACCAGCGGCAGGGTGAGGAACGCGACGAGCACGCCCACCACCCGCAGGACCAGCTCCAACCAGTCGGGCATCAGGACTCCCCCGCCGTGTCGGGCCCCGGCTCCTGGCGGGGCGGCCCGGTCGGCCGTTCCCCGGGCACGGGACGCCCGGGACGCGCACCGGGGGCCGGGCGCGCGGGACGTTCCCGGGCCGGACGCG
>NZ_CADEAU010000508.1 GCF_902825405.1 Micromonospora maritima
CAGCGCCCCGGCCCGGGACGCGGTCAGCCGGCTGCGGACCGGGGTGCACGCCGTGCCCGACGCGCAGGCGCTGGTCGGCGGGCGCACCGCGACGCTGCTCGACGAGCGGCGCACGGTGGACCGGGACAACCGCGTGGTCATCCCGCTGGTGCTCGCCGTCGTACTGGCGATCCTGGTGCTCCTGCTGCGCGCGCTGGTCGCGCCGCTGCTGCTGATGGCGAGCGTGGTGTTGTCGTACGCGGCCGCGATGGGCGCGGCCGGGCTGCTGCTGGACGCGATGGGCCATCCACGGCTGTTCGTCGGGGTGCCCCTGCAGGCGTTCCTGTTCCTGGTCGCGCTCGGAGTCGACTACACGATCTTCCTGATGACCCGGGCCCGGGAGGAGACCGCGTCGATCGGGCACCGGGCCGGAACGCTGCGGGCGCTCACCGTCACCGGCGGCGTGATCACCAGCGCCGGGGTGGTGCTGGCGGCCACCTTCGGCGCCCTGCTGGTGCTGCCGTTGGTGCCGTCGGTGCAGATGGGGGTGATCGTGGCGGTCGGCATCCTGCTCGACACGCTCCTGGTGCGCAGCCTGCTGATCCCGGCGCTGACGCTGGACCTGGGCGCGCGTACCTGGTGGCCGGGCCGCCTGTCCCGCCGGCCGGTGGCCGCGACACCGCCGCCCTCGGCCGAGCGGGCCGCGCTGCTCGGCTCGATCGCCGCCGCCCGGGCCACCCACGTGGAGGCACTGGCATGAGCGAACGCACCGAGCGCAGCGAGGGCCGTGAGGCCATGCCCAGCTGGCACCGCATGAGCGAACGCACCGAGCGCAGCGAGGGCCGTGAGGCCATGCCCGGCCAGCACAGCATGAGCGAACGCACCGAGCGCATGCCCAGCCAGTACAGCCCGAGCCCGACGGCCGGCCCGACCCAGGCCCTCGCCGACGCGCTCGCCGCCGAGTACGCGGCGGTCTGGGCGTACGGGGTGATCGGCGTGCACCTCTCCGACGCGTCCCGCACGGCCGCCCGTGCCGCCGAGGCGGCCCACCGGTCCCGGCGCGACGCGCTGCTCCTCCAGCTCGCCGAGGGCTCGGGTCAGGTGCCCGCCGACCGGGCCGGCTACGCGCTGCCCTACCCGGTGACCGACCGGGCCACCGCGCTGCGGCTGGCGGTGGAGATCGAGGAGCGGACCGCCGGTCACTGGCGGGCCGCGCTGCCGCACACCACCGGCGCCGACCGCAACACGGCGCTCGCCGCGCTCACCGACTGCGCGTTGCGGGCCACCCGTTGGCGGCGTACCGCCGGGGTGACTCCGGTCACCGTGGCGTTCCCGGGCCGTCCGGCCTGAGCGCGGCCCCGGTCACCCGGCGGAGCCCTGCGGTTGCGGCCCGCATACCAGGTATGCATACTCCACGCCATGTCCATCCGTCACGGCCTGCTCGCCCTGCTGGAACGCGGCCAGATGTACGGCTACCAGCTGCGCGCCGCGTTCGAGGAGTCGACCGGGTCGACCTGGCCGTTGAACATCGGGCAGGTCTACACCACGTTGGCGCGGCTGGAACGTGACGGACTGGTCCGCCCGCTGCCGGAGAACGAGGGCGGGCAGCGTCCGTACGAGATCACCGACGCCGGACGCGCGGACCTGGCGCTCTGGTTCGCCACCCCGATCAGCCGCGCGGACCGGCCCCGCGACGAGCTGTCGATCAAGCTGGCGCTGGCGCTCACCACGCCCGGCGTGGACGTCCGTTCGGTGGTGCAGACCCAGCGCAGCGCCACCATGCGCGCCCTGCAGGAGTTCACCAGGTTGAAGTACGCCAGCGACAAGCCGGAGGATCTGCCCTGGCGGCTGGTGCTGGACGCGATGATCTTCCAGGCCGAGGCCGAGGTGCGCTGGCTCGACCACTGCGAGACCAGCCTGGTCCGGCACCGCCCGGCGCCGGCCCGGCCGATGGACCACCCCGAGGCGGTGGACCGGGCCGGCGACGAGGCCCGCCGGTGAGGCGGCACGGGAGGCGCGGATGAACCCGACCGACGGAGTCCTGGAGCTGCGTGCGGTGCACCGCACGCACGGTGGCGGCGAGGCCGCCGTGTACGCGCTGCGCGGGGTCAGCCTGACCGTGGCGGCCGGCGAGATGGTGGCCGTGATGGGCCCCTCCGGCTCCGGCAAGTCCACCCTGCTGGCCCTGGCCGGCGGCCTGGACCGGCCCACGGACGGCGAGGTGCTGGTCGAGGGCGAGGCGCTCGGCGGGTTGACCCCCCGCGAGCTGGCGCGCCTGCGCCGGCGCCGGATCGGGTACGTCTTCCAGGACCTGAACCTGCTCGGCAGCCTGACCGCGGTGGAGAACGTGGCCCTCCCCCTGGAACTGGACGGCACCGGGGTGCGGGCGGCCCGCCGGCTGGCCCTGGCCGCGCTGCGCGAGGTGGACGTCGCCGGCCTGGCCGACCGCTTCCCGGACCAGATGTCCGGCGGCCAGCAGCAGCGGGTGGCGATCGCCCGGGCGCTGGTCGGCGAGCGCCGGCTGGTGCTGGCCGACGAGCCGACCGGGGCGCTGGACTCCCAGGCCGGCGAGGCGGTGCTGCACCTGCTGCGCCGCCGGGTGGACGCCGGTGCGGCCGGCGTGCTCGTCACGCACGAGGCGCGCCACGCCGGTTGGGCCGACCGGGTGGTGTTCCTGCGCGACGGGGTGCTGGTCGACTCGACTGCTCCGCTGGTCGGGGTCGAGCACCTGCTCAGCGGCAGCAGCCGGTGAGCCGCGGGCGGTTCGCCGCCGCGCTCGCGTCGTGGCGGCCCGCGCTGCGGATCGCCCGGCGGGAGGCGCTGCGGTCCCGGCGGCGCACGCTGCTGGTGCTGGCGATGATCGCGCTGCCCGTCCTCGGCCTCAGCTTCACCGCCGCGAGCTACGACATGTCGGACCTGACCCGGTCGGAACGGCTCGACCGCCGGCTCGGCGGCGCCGATGCGGAGCTGCGCTGGACCGACCTGTCCCCGGTGACGCAGGACGCCTGGGGCGAGTCGGCCTGGTCGGTCGGGGACGACCCGGTCCCCCGGACCCGCCCGGTCACCGCCGACGAGTTGCGGGCGCTCCTTCCCGCCGGCAGCCGGGTCACCCGGGTGCGCTGGTGGCTGTCGTTCGAGACCCGGATCGGTCGCCGGACCGCGTCGATCGACGCCCGGGCCGTCGACCTGACCGATCCGCTGGCCCGGCCGCTGGCCCGGGTACGCGAGGGCCGTCCCCCGGTGCGCCCGGACGAGATCGCGGTCAATCCGGCCGCGCTGCGCCGGCTGGACACCCGCGTCGGCGCGCCGGTGCGCGCGACCGACGGCACCACCTACCGGGTGGTCGGCGTGGTCGAGTTCCCGGACAACCTGCGCGAGATGGTCACGCTCGCCGACCTCGCCGCCGGCTGGCCGTCGGCCGAGACAAGCTGGCTGGTGGACCTGCCCGGGCCGGTGGACCCGGCGCTGGTCGACCGGCTGAACGCGCAGGGCGTCCAGGTGACCACCCGCACCCGGCTGCCGGGACGGCCGGAGCTGGCCGGCTCCCCGTCCGTGCCGGACGCGGAGGAGGCCGGCAGCGTGGCGCTGATCGGTGGGCTGGGCCTGCTGGAGGTGGTACTGCTCGTCGGCCCGGCCTTCGCGGTCGGCGTCCGCCGCCGGCGACGGGACCTCGCGCTGGTCGCGGTGGCCGGCGGCGACGCCGCGCACCTGCGCCGGATCGTGCTC
>NZ_CADEAU010000509.1 GCF_902825405.1 Micromonospora maritima
GGCGGGGTGGCCGCCGGCGTCGCCGCGCTCACCTTCGCGGCCCTGGTGGCCTGCGGTTCGCAACCCGCCGAGGACGTCGGCGCCGACGAGGCGGCGGCCCTGGCCAGCTCCACTCCCGCGCCGTCGGCGACGCCCACGGCGGCCGGGGACGCGTCGGTGCCCGTGAACGCCGGCACCCTGCCGGCCGACGGCGCGACGGTTCCCCCGGTCCGGCTGAGCATCCCGCCGATCAAGGTCACCGCCACCGTCAACCCGGTCGGCATCAACGACCGCACGAACGAGTTCGAGGTGCCGCCGAGCGTGGACCAGGTCGGCTGGTACCGCTACGGCCCGGGCCTGGAGGCCGGTGCCGGTTCGGTGGTCATCGCCGGGCACGTGGACAGCGCCGAGCAGGGCAAGGGGGCGTTCTTCCGGCTGCGTGAGCTGGACCGGGGCGACACGCTCACCGCCACCGGTTCGGACGGTAAGGAGCGCCGCTACCGGGTGGTGGCCCGGGAGGAGTACACGAAGACGAAGATCCCGCTGGACCGGTACTTCGCCCGGGACGGCAAGCCGCGCCTGACGTTGATCACCTGCGGCGGCCCGTTCGACCCGAAGACCCGGCACTACCGGGACAACATCGTCGTCACCGCGGTTCCCGCGTGAGCGCGAGGACCACCCGTCCCGCCGCCGTGCGGGACGGGTGGTCCGGCCCCCGGCGGCGGGCCCGGCGGCCGTTAGGCTGAACGGTGATGGCATACCTGGATCACGCGGCGACGACCCCGATGCTCGACGAGGCACTCGAGGCGTACGTCGCCACCGCCCGCGAGGTGGGCAACGCGTCGTCGCTGCACGCGGCGGGCCGCCGTGCCCGGCGGCGGGTGGAGGAGTCGCGGGAGCGGGTGGCCGCCGCGCTCGGCGCCCGCCCCTCCGAGGTGATCTTCACCGGCGGCGGTACGGAGAGCGACAACCTCGCCGTGAAGGGCATCTTCTGGGCCCGGCGGGCCGACCGGGCCGAGCGGGATCGGGTGGTCTCCAGCGCGGTCGAGCACCACGCCGTGCTCGACGCGGTCGACTGGCTCGTCGCGCACGAGGGCGCCCAGGTCGGCTGGCTGCCGGTGGACGCGGCCGGACGGCTCGACCCGGAGCGGCTCGGGGCCGAACTGGCCGAGCACGGCGAGCGCGTGGCCCTGGTCACGGCGATGTGGGCCAACAACGAGGTGGGCACCGTCCAGCCGGTGGCCGAGCTGGCCGCGGTGGCGGCCCGGCACGGGGTGCCGTTCCACACCGACGCGATCCAGGCGGTCGGGCAGGTCCCGGTCGACTTCGCCGCGAGCGGCGTGTCCGCGCTCACCGTGACCGGCCACAAGCTGGGCGGACCGGCCGGCGTCGGCGCGCTGCTGCTGGCCCGCGACGTCGCCGCGACGCCGCTGCTGCACGGCGGCGGTCAGGAGCGCGACGTGCGCTCCGGCACCCTGGACACGGCCGGCATCGTCGCGTTCGCGGTGGCCGTCGAGGCCGCGGTGAAGGGCCAGCAGGAGTACGCGACCCGGATCGCCGCGCTCCGCGACCAGCTGGTCGAGCGGGTCCGCCGGGCGGTCCCCGAGGTGGTCTTCAACGGCGATCCGGCCGACCGGCTCCCCGCCAACGCGCACTTCTCCTTCCCCGGCTGCGAGGGGGACGCGCTGCTGCTGCTCCTCGACGCCCAGGGCATCGCCTGCTCGACCGGGTCGGCCTGCTCGGCGGGGGTGGCCCAGCCCTCGCACGTGCTGCTGGCCATGGGCGCCGACGACGACCGGGCCCGGTCCTCGCTGCGCTTCACGCTGGGGCACACCAGCACCGGCGCCGACGTCGACGCGCTGATCGCCGCGCTGCCGGCCGCCGTGGAGCGGGCCCGCCGCGCGGCCGCCCTCCGTACGCCCCGCTGACCCGGATACGCTCGGTGAGGACGAGGGGAGTGGACCGGTGAGGGTTCTGGCGGCGATGTCGGGCGGAGTGGACTCCGCCGTGGCGGCGGCGCGGGCGGTGGAGGCCGGGCACGACGTGACCGGGGTGCACCTCGCGTTGGCCCGCAACCCGCAGACCTACCGCACCGGCGCCCGGGGCTGCTGCACGCTGGAGGACTCCCGGGACGCCCGGCGGGCCGCCGACGTGTTGGGCATCCCGTTCTACGTGTGGGACATGGCGGACCGGTTCCACGACGACGTGGTCGACGACTTCGTCGCCGAGTACGCGGCGGGCCGTACCCCGAATCCGTGTCTGCGCTGCAACGAGAAGATCAAGTTCGCCGCGGTGCTGGACCGGGCCGTGGCCCTGGGCTTCGACGCCGTGGTCACCGGCCACCACGCCCGGCTGGGCCCGGACGGCCTGCTGCGGCGCAGCGTCGACGCGGCCAAGGACCAGTCGTACGTCCTCGCGGTGCTGACCCGCGCGCAGCTCGACCGGTCGATCTTCCCGCTGGGCGACTCGACCAAGGCCGAGGTACGCGCGGAGGCGGCCCGGCGCGGCCTCGCCGTGGCCGACAAGCCGGACTCGCACGACATCTGCTTCATCGCCGACGGCGACACCCGCGGCTTCCTGGCCGAGCGGCTCGGCGAGGCCCCGGGCCAGGTGGTGGACGCGCTCACCGGCGCGGTCGTGGGCAGCCACAGCGGCGCCTACCAGTACACCGTCGGACAGCGGCGCGGGCTGCACCTGGACCGCCCGGCGCCGGACGGCCGGCCGCGCTACGTGCTCTCCATCACTCCGACGACGAACACGGTGACCGTCGGCCCGGCCGAGGCGCTGGAGGTCTCCTCGGTGCGGGCCGAGCGACCGGTCTGGACCGGCGGGCCGCGCCCGGACGGGCCGATCGAGTGCGAGGTGCAGTTGCGGGCGCACGGCGACGTGGTCCCGGCCGCCGTCTCGGTGGACGCCGACGGCCTGCACGCGTCGCTGCGTCGCCCGGTCCGCGGGGTCGCCGCCGGCCAGGCGATCGTGGCCTACCGGCCCGATCCGGCCGGCGACGTGGTCCTCGGCTCCGCCACCATCACCGCCTGACCGCGGTCCCCGCCGTGGTCCCCGGGCCGCGCGAACCGGTCCGCCGGGCCGGCTGCGTGTCCTCCGGCCGCCTTTCGAGCTGATAGCGCAGACGACTCACTCGCCGCGAGTGCCCGCTGAGTCGTTCCTGACATCAGCTCGAAAGGCACTCCGAGCGTTCGTCGCCGGGGCTGTCGGCTCCGGGCCCGCGTCCCCACGCCCCCGCGCGGGACAGCGGATAGGCTGCGGCGGTGACTGAGCAGGCGTGGCCCTGGCCCATCGGTGCGGCGACCGGGATCGGGTCGCTGCCCGGCACCGACATCGCCGAGGCGCAACGGATCGTGCTCGGTGAGCTGCCCGCGTTGCCGCACCTGCCCGAGCTGCCCGCCCGGGGCCCCGGCGCGGACCTGGTCGGGCGCACCGCCGGCCTGCTGGTCGAGCTTCCGGTCGAGCTGTACGCGGCCCGCTGGCGGATCGCCCCCCGCCCGGGCCGCGACCTGCGCCGGGCCCGGGACCTGATGGAACGCGACCTCGACCAGCTCGCCGAGCAGGCCGAGGAGTACGCCGGCCCGGTCAAGGTCCAGGCCGCCGGCCCGTTCACGCTGGCCGCCGCGCTGGAGCTGCCGATCGGCGGCCGGCTGCTGCGCGACCCCGGCGCGGTACGCGACCTCGCCGGCTCGTTGGGCGAGGGACTGCGCGG
>NZ_CADEAU010000510.1 GCF_902825405.1 Micromonospora maritima
CGTCGCCGCCCGCCGGGGCGGCCCGCCCCCGTCCGGCCCGGCGGCCCGCGCGTTCCAGCGGCGGGTGTTGGCGCAGCTCGACGCCGGCTGACGAAATTCGATGTCGTCGGGGCCCGTCGGATGACTAGGGTCGGACGATGATCGAGGTACGTGACCTCGCCAAGCACTTCCGGGTGCACCGGCGGCAGCCGGGCCTGGCCGCGTCGCTGCGCTCCCTGGTCCACCGCGAGCACGTCACCGTCCGCGCGGTCGACGGGGTCGGCTTCACCATCCCCGCCGGTGAGGTGGTCGGCTTCCTCGGCCCCAACGGCGCCGGCAAGACCACCACGCTGAAGTGCCTCACCGGCCTGCTGCACCCCAGCGCCGGCACGGTACGGGTGCTGGGGCACACCCCGCACCGGCGGGAGGCGGCGTTCCTGCGCCGCGTCTCACTGGTGATGGGCCAGCGCAACGGGCTGTTCTGGGACCTGCCGGCGGCCGACGCGTTCGAGGTCAACCGGGCCGTCTACGGCCTCGCCGAGGGGCCGTACCGGGCCGCGCTCGACGAGCTGGTCGACCTGCTCGGCCTCGCCCCGCTGCTCGGCCGGCAGGTGCGCGTGCTGAGCCTCGGCGAGCGGATGCGCTGCGAGCTGGCCGGGGCGCTGCTGCACCGCCCGGACGTGCTCTTCCTCGACGAGCCGACGCTCGGCCTCGACGTCAACGGGCAGGCCGCGGTCCGCGCCTTCCTGCGCGACTACAACGCCCGCCACGGCGCGACCGTGCTGCTGACCAGCCACTACATGGGCGACGTGACCGCGCTGGCCCGCCGGGTGCTGGTCATCGACCGGGGCGCCCTGCGGTTCGACGGCGACCTCGCCGCGCTGGTCGAGGCGCACTCGCCGCACCGGCTGGTCCGGGTCACGCTGCGCGAGCCCGCTCCCGCCGGCGCCTGGGCCGGGCTCGGCGAGCCGGTCGACGTCGACGGCGCGGTCGTCACGCTGGCGGTGCCCCGGGCCGAGACGGCGGCGGTCGCCGCCCGGCTGCTGGCCACCCTGCCGGTCGACGACGTGGCGATCGGGGACCCGCCGGTCGAGGAGATCATCCGGGCGGTCTTCGCCGGTGCGTGACGTCCTCACCGCCTACCGGGCGCTGGCGCGCGGCGGCACGCTGGTGGCCGTCACCTACCGGGGTCGGCTCGTGCTGCGCGTGCTCACCGGCTTCTTCCCGCTGCTCATGATGGCGGTCTGGCTGACCGTGGTCGCCGAGTCGGGCCCGCCGGCCGGCTGGACCAGCGCCGACTTCCTCGCCTACTACGCGGCGGCGACGCTGATGGCGAACCTCTCCGGCGACCACGTCGTCTGGCAGTGGGACGCCGACCTGCGCAGCGGGGACCTGTCGCTGCGGCTGCTGCGCCCGCTGCACCCGTTCCACCAGTACGCGGCCGCCGACCTCGGGCAACGCCTGGTCACCCTGGTGGCGCTCGCCCCGGCCCTGGCGTTGGCCGCGGTGCTCAGCCCCGCCCTGGACTACCCGGTCACCCCGGCCCGGCTGGCCGCCGCCGGGGCCGCGCTGGTGCTGGCGTACGCGTTGGGCCTGCTGACGGCGTCCACGTTCGCGTTGCTCGGCTTCTGGAGCACCCAGACCGCGAACGTGTGGCTGCTCTGGTGGGGGCTCGGCTCGTTCGCCTCCGGCTGGGTCGCCCCGCTGGAGCTGCTGCCGCCGTGGCCGCGTACCGCCGCGGTGGTGCTGCCGTTCCGCAGCATGATGGGCTTCCCGGTGGAGGTGGTGACCGGCCGGTTGGACGGTGGTGAGACCGCGCTCGGCTTCGCCGTCGGTCTCGGCTGGCTCGGCGTGTTCGGCCTGCTCTACCGGGTCGGTTGGCGTCGGGGCGTACGCCGGCACCAGGCGGTGGCCGGGTGATCCGCCGGCAGCTGCGGGTGCTGCGGATCTGCTGGCGGGCGGCGGTCGCCGCCGACCTGGAGTACCGGTTGCAGTTCCTCTCCTCCGCCGCGCTGAGCGCGTTCTGGATGGTGTGGGCGGTGGCCGGGGCCTCGGTCTACTTCCGCTTCGCCGGTTCGGTCGCCGGGTGGACCCACGGCGAGGTGCTCGTCGTCATCGGCCTGTTCTTCACGCTCAACGGCCTGCGCCAGACGCTGTTGCAACCCAACCTGGAACTGATGAGCGACCACGTCCGCCGGGGCACCCTCGACTTCCTGCTCACCAAGCCGTTCGACGCCCAACTGCTGGTGAGCCTCGGGCGGGTCCGGGTGACCAACCTGCTCGACCCGGCGCTGGGCCTGGTGCTCGTGACGGTGGGCGTGGTGCTGTCCGGACGCGGGGTGTCACCCGGCCGGCTGGCCGCGTTCCTGCTGCTGCTCTGCTGCGCCGCGGTGCTGCTGTACGCGCTGACCGTGCTGCTGATGGCGGCCACCGTGGTGCTGGTGGCGGCGGAGGACCTGGACCGGGTCTCGTTCGCCTTCGTCGAGCTGTCCCGCTTCCCGGTCGACCTCTACCGCGACCCGGCGCGCACCCTGCTCACCGTGGTCCCGGTCGCGTTCCTCACCACGTACCCGGGCGCGGCCCTGCTGGGTCGCCTCGACGCCGGGATGCTGCCGGTCGCGGTGGCGGTGGCCGCCGGCGCGGTGGTGGTGGCCACCGGGGCGTGGCGGCGGGCGCTGCGGTCGTACGCCGGCGCGGGCGGCTGACCTCCGCGCCGCCGGACCGCCGGCACCGGTGACTAGGGTGGGCGGGGGAGGTGCGGTGATCATGACGGAGCTGAGCGCGCAGGTCCGGGCCGGGCTGGAGTCGGCGGTGCCCGGCGGGGTGACCACCCGGGCGGCGGACCGGCTGCGGCTGGCCCACGACGCGTCGCACTACCTGCTGCACCCCGGCGCGGTGCTCACCCCGACCGACGCCGGCCAGGTCGCCGCGCTGCTCGCGCAGAGCCGGCGCAGCGGCGTCCCGCTGACCTTCCGCTCCGGTGGCACCAGCCTCAGCGGCCAGGCGGTCACCGACCGGCTGCTGGTCGACGTCCGCCGGCACTTCCGCGACCTGACCGTGCTCGACGACGGGAAGCGGGTCCGGGTGCAGCCCGGCGTGGTCCTGCGACAGGTCAACGCGCGGCTCGCGCCGTACGGCCGCAAGCTCGGCCCCGACCCGGCCAGCGAGTCCGCGTGCACCGTCGGCGGCGTGGTCGCCAACAACTCCAGCGGCATGACCTGCGGCACCGAGTTCAACACCTACCGGACGCTGGAGTCGCTGGTGCTGGTGCTGCCCAGCGGCACCGTGCTGGACACCGGCGCCCCGGACGCCGACGCCCGGCTGCGCGCCGCCGAGCCGGACCTGCACGCCGGCCTGCTGCGGCTGCGCGAGCGGGTGCGCGGCAACCCCGACTCGGTGCGCCGGGTCCGCGCCCAGTACGCCATGAAGAACACCATGGGGTACGGCGTGAACGCCTTCCTCGACCACGACGACCCGGTCGACCTGCTCACCCGGCTGGTGGTCGGCAGCGAGGGCACGCTCGCGTTCGTCGCGTCGGCGACGTTCCGCACCGTACCCGCGCACCGGCACGCCGCGACCGGCCTGCTGGTCTTCGACTCGCTCGGCGCGGCGACGGCCGCCATGCCGGAGCTGGTGGCCGCCGGTCCGGCGGCGGTCGAGCTGCTCGACGCCGCCGCCCTGCGGGTCGCCCAGCGGGACCCGAAG
>NZ_CADEAU010000511.1 GCF_902825405.1 Micromonospora maritima
GAGCACCGCCGGGGCCGGCCCGGCCACCGCCGCCGCGGCGTCGACAAGCAGCGCGGTACGCGCCCGGGGCACGAAGACGCCCGGGTGCACGGCGACCCGCCGGCCGCAGAACTCGGCCCAGCCGAGCAGGTGTTCCAGCGGCAGACCGGCGACGCGGCGGTCGGCCAGGCCGGTCAGTGTCTCGGCCGAGTCGGCGGCGGCGATGAGCAGGTCCGCCTCGTCCTCGGCGAAGACGCACCCGGCGGCGCGCAGCCGGCGGACGAGGGCGGGACGATCGGGGGTGAACACGGTGGATGCCATGGCAAGCCTTTCGGGAACGCTCGTCGGCGCCCCCGGCGTCGCCTCAGCCCCGGGGCGACACGGACTCGGAGGGAGCGCCGGTCCTCTGCTGGTGGATCGGACTCACCTCCTCGGGTCGGGGCCGCACGGGCCGTGGCTGCCGTCACGATAGCCCAGCGGCCGGTCCCCCGTCAGCCCGCGGCGGCGTCCAGGGCCGCGGCCACGTCGGCGACCAGGTCGGCGCTGTCCTCGATGCCGCAGGAGAGCCGGACGAAGCCGGGCGTCGTGTCGTCGCCCCACTGGGCCCGCCGGTCGGCCGTGGTGTGCAGCCCGCCGAACGAGGTGGCGGCGGCCACCAGGCGGGACGCGTCGAGGAACCGGGCCACCCGGTCGGCGTCGCCGAGGTCGAACGAGAGCACCCCGGGCATCCGCCGCATCTGCGCCGACGCGACCGGGTACGCCGGGTCCTCCGGCCGCCCGGGCCAGCGCAGGCCGGCGACGTCCGCCCGGCCGGCGAGGAAACCGGCCAGCGCCTCGGCGTTGGCGGCCTGCCGGGCCAGCCGCAGGTCGACGGTCGCCAGCGAGCGGTGGGCCAGCCAGCAGTCGAACGCGCCGGGTATCCCGCCGGTGGTGGTCCGCCAGGCGGTCACCGCGTCGCGCAGCGCCGGATCACGCGTGGCCACGTAGCCCAGCAGCAGGTCGGAGTGGCCGGTGAGCGCCTTGGTGCCGGAGGCGACCACCACGTCCGCGCCGAGGTCCAGCGGACGCTGCCCGAGCGGCGTCGCGGTGGTGTTGTCCACCGCCAGCAGCGCCCCGGTGGCGTGCGCCGCCGCGGCCAGCGCCGGCACGTCGGCGACGTCGAGACCGGGGTTCGCCGGCGTCTCCAGCAGCACCAGCCGGACGCCGTCGAACGACGGGTACGGCCCGGCGGTCGGCACGAAGCCGACGCGTACCCCGATGCGCTCCAGGGTGTCGGTGGCGAACGCCCGCACCGGGAAGTAGCCGTCGGCGGGCAGCAGCACGGTGTCGCCGGGACGCGGCACGGTCAGCAGCAGCCCGGTGATGGCCGCCTGCCCGCTGGCGAAGACCCGGCAGTCGCCGCCCTCCAGCTCGCCGATCGCCGTCTCCAGCAGCCGGCGGGTCGGATTGTCCGGCCGCCCGTACCCGTCGGGCGCCGCCGACGGCCCGCGCCACGGGTCCAGGTGGTACGGCGCGGCGAAGACCGGACCGGGCAGGAACGGCTGGCCCGGCACGGCCTCCGGCAGGCCGGCGCGCACGCTGCGGGTGCCGTCTCCCCAGTGCGGCGGCGTCATGCCGGCTCCGCTCACTCGTACGACTCCGGCTTGGCGGTCCGGCTCATCAGCGCGTCGACGGCGAGGCGGGGGTCCATCCCCTCGTGGCAGATCCGCTCGATCTGTTCGGTGATCGGCATCTCCACGCCGTGCGCCCGGGCCAGGTCGCGGATGGCCAGGCAGCTCTTCACGCCCTCGGCGGTCTGCCGGGTGGCCGCCTGCGCCTGCTCCAGCGTCTCGCCCCGGCCCAGGTGCTCGCCGAAGGTGCGGTTGCGGGCCAGCGGGGACGAGCAGGAGGCGACCAGGTCGCCCATGCCGGCCAGGCCGGCGAAGGTGATCGGGTCGGCGCCGAGCGCCACGCCCAGCCGGGCGGTCTCGGCCAGGCCACGGGTCATCAGCATGGCCCGGGTGTTGTCGCCGAAGCCCATCGCGGTGGCGATGCCGTACGCGAGCGCGATCACGTTCTTCACCGCCCCGCCCAGCTCGCAGCCGATCACGTCGTCGTTGGTGTACGGGCGGAAGTAGGGCGTCCGGATCGAGGCCTGCACCAGCGCGGTGCGCCGGCTGTCGGTGCCGGCGACCACGGTGGCGGCCGGCTGCTCGGCGGCGATCTCCGGGGCCAGGTTGGGCCCGGAGACGACCACCACCCGGTCGGCCGGCACCCCGGCGGTCTCGGTGATCACCTGGCTCATCCGCTTCGTGGTGCCCAGCTCGATGCCCTTCATCAGGGACACCAGCGTGGCGTCGGGGGCGAGGTGGGGCGTCCAGTCGGCCAGGTTGCCGCGCAGCGTCTGCGACGGCACCGAGAGCACCACGACCTCGGCGCCCTCGATCGCCTCGGCCGCGTCACCGGTGGCGGTGACCCGCTCGGGCAGGCGCACGTCCGGCAGGTAGTCCGGGTTGTGCCGCCCGGTCCGGATCGCCTCGGCCACGGCGGCGCGGCGGGCCAGGACGGTGACGTCCCGCCCGGCGTCGGCGAGGATCTTGGCGAACGCGGTGCCCCAGGACCCGGCGCCGAGGACCGCGACGTGCCCGCTCATTCGGAGACCTCCCGGGTGCCGGTGCGGGCCGGCCGCTGCCAGAGCGGCGGAGGGGTGCCACCGCGGATCTCGGCGACCAGGTCACGGATCCGCAGCATGATGGTGTCCGTCATCTCCTCCAGGATCGCCCGGGTCGGCGTGGCACCCGCCCACCGGCTCAGGTCGACCGGCGGCCCGGCCACCACCGTCACCGGGGTACGCGGGCGCAGCCCGATCCGCGCGGTGCGCGGGTCGAACATCCGCTCCGGGCCGACCATGGCGACCGGGATCACCGGGGCGCCGGTGGCCAACGCCAGCCGGGCCGCGCCGGTCTTGCCCTTCATCGGCCACAGCTGCGGCTCCCGGGTGGTGGTGCCCTCCGGGTAGATCACCACGGCGCCCCCCTCGTCCAGTGCGGCGACCAGCTTGTCCAGCGACTTGACCGCCTCGACGCTGCCCCGCTCGACCGGGATCTGCTTGCACCGGTGCAGGATCCAGCCGATCACCGGGACCCGGAAGACGCTGGCCTTGCCCAGGAACTGCGGCCAGCGCCCGGCGTCGTAGATGAAGTGCGCGGAGACCAGCGGGTCGGCGTGCGAGATGTGGTTGGGCACGATGATGATGCCGCCGTCGCGGCGCAGGTGCTCCATCCCCCGCCAGGTGCGCCTGGTCCACACCGTCAACACCGGCTTCACCAGCACCACGGCGAACCGTTGCCAGAATCCCAGCCTCCGCGGTGCCACCCTGCCTCCTCGTTCCGCCCCACGCGCCCCGGGAGAGAATCATGCCTGCTCGCCCCCGGTCCGGCCAGTGCGGGTACCGCCACCGGCGCTGGCAGGATGGTCGGCGTGCCTGAGCCGAGCTGGACCGTGGTGATGCCGGTGAAGCGCCTCGGCGCCGCGAAGAGCCGGCTGCGGGGCGCGCTGCCCGGCGTACCCCACGAGGAGCTGGCACTGGCCCTGGCGGCCGACACGCTGCGCGCGGTGCGGGCGTGCCCGGCGGTCGCCCGGGTGCTCGTGGTCACCGACGACCCCCGGGTGGGCGCGGC
>NZ_CADEAU010000512.1 GCF_902825405.1 Micromonospora maritima
CGACGAGGACTACCGGCCAGAGCGGCTCCCGCCGTGGACCGGGGCGGATCGGCGCCGGGGCGTACCCGAGCCGGGCCAGCGCCTCGCGCGCGCAGCGGCGGGCGGTGACGAACTCCCGGCGGCGGCCGTCCACCGCGCGGGCGACCAGGTCCTCCTCGCGGGGAAACGGCGGCTCGCCGGCCACGTCGGCGTACGCCTCCACCGCCACGGCCCCGGCCGGCAGCAGCGCCTCGATCACGCGTCGTCGCCGAGGACGCGCCGCATCGGCCGGGGCTCCCCGCCACGCCGCCCCCACTCGCGCGGGTAGCCGAGCGAGACCTCCTCGAAGCGCACCCCGTCGTACCGGGTGGTGCGCGGGATGTGCAGGTGCCCGTAGACCGCGACGGCGGCCCGGTGCCGGACGTGCCAGTCGGCGGTGCGGTCGGTGCCGCACCACTGGGCGAACTCCGGATACCAGAGCACCTCGGTGGGTTGGCGGACCAGTGGCCAGTGGTTGACCAGCACCGTCGGCAGCGCCGGGTCGGTGGCGGCCAGCCGCCGCTCGGTCACCGCCAGCCGGGCCCGGCACCAGGACTCCCGGTCCGGGTACGGGTCGGGGTGCAGCAGCATCTCGTCGGTGCACACCACGCCGGCGGCGTAGGCGGCGGCCAGCGACTCCTCCTTCGTGGCGGTCCCGGGGGCGCGGAAGGAGTAGTCGTAGAGCACGAACAGCGGCGCCACGGTGACCGGCCCACCCACGCCCCGGAACACCGGGTAGTCGTCCTCCGGAGTGAGCACGCCGAGGTCGCGGCACATCGCGACGAGCGCCTCGTAGCGCGCCACCCCGCGCAGCGTCACCGGGTCGGTGGGGTGGGTCCACAGCTCGTGGTTGCCGGGCGACCAGACCACCGTGGCGAACCGGTCGCGCAACTGCCGCAGCGTCCGCTCCACGTCGGCGAAGACCTCACCGACGTCGCCGGCCACGATCAGCCAGTCGTCCGCCGTCTCCGGCCGCAGGCCGTCCACCACGGCCCGGTTCTCCGCGTACGACACGTGGAGGTCACTGACCGCGTAGAGGGCACCCGTCACCCGGCCGATCTTGCCAGCGGCGCCGCCCGATGACCAGGCTCCGGGTTGAACGGTGTCGGGGGCCCGACGCAGAATGGGGAGCATCGGTGTCGCGACCCCGGCGGCGTGCAGGGCCGCACGGGACGAAACGTCGACTCTCTCCGGAAAGGGCGACGACATGCACCCGATGCTGCGTCGGCTCGACGACCTCGCCACCCACCTCGCCACCCGGCCGGACGCCGTGGCGCTGCTCGGGCTCGGCTCGGCCGGGGTCGACCACGACCGGCTCGACGACCACTCCGACCTCGACTTCTTCCTGGTCGTCGCGGACGGCGCGGTGGCCCGGTACACCCGGGACGTCGACTGGCTCAGCGCGCCCTGTCCGGTGGCGTACAGCTTCGCCAACGAGCGCAACGGCCGCAAGGCGCGCTACGCCGACGGCATCTTCGTCGAGTACGCGATCTTCACCGTGGCCGAGCTGGCCCGGCTGGCGTTCACCGGGGCCCGGGTGGTCTGGCAGCGCCCGGACGCGCCGCCCGGCCTCGCCGACGCCGGCGCGCCGGCCGCGGCGCCCACCGCGTACGACACGGTCGAGTTCCACCTCAACGAGGCGCTCACCAACCTGTACGTCGGCCTGCACCGCGAACTGCGCGGCGAACGGCTCAGCGCGGCGCGGTTCATCCAGACGTACGCGGTGGACCGGGCGTTGGCCCTGCTGCGTCTCACCACGCCGGCCGGTCACCGCCGGGACCCGTTCGACCCGAGCCGCCGGGTCGAGCAGGCGTACCCGCCGGAGGTGCTTCCCCTGGCCGAACTGGTGCCCGGCTACCGGCACAACCGCGCCGCCGCCCGGGCGATGTTCCACTGGCTGGAGTCCCGCTTCCCGATCGACCCGGGCATCGGCGAGCCGATCCGCGACCTGCTGGGCCGCTGACCGCCGGCTCAGCCGGCGAGGTCGGCCACCCGGTCGGTGGCGCGCAGCACCTCCCGGGCGATGCCCGGCTCGGCCGCCGAGTGCCCGGCGTCCGGCACGATCCGCAGTTCCGCCTCCGGCCACCGGCGGGCCAGGTCGTACGCGGACACCGGCGGGCAGCACAGGTCGTACCGGCCGTTGACGATCACGGCGGGCAGGTGGCGGATCCGGTCCACCCCGTCGAGCAGTTGCCCCTCGGCGAGGAAGCCGGCGTGCCACGCGTAGTGGGACAGGATCCGGGCGATCGGCAGCGCCTGCCCGTCGGCGGTCAGGTGGGCGAGCAGCTGCGGGTCGGGCCGCAACGACGAGTTGACCGCCTCCCACCGCCCCCAGGCCCGCGCGCAGGCCAGGGCCTCGGCCTCGTCCGGGCCGTGCAGCCGCCGGTGGTAGGCGGCCAGCACGTCGTCCCGCTCGGCGCGCGGGATCGGGGCGACGAACCGGTCCCACTCCTCGGGTTGGAGGTGACGCAGGCCGCCCTGGTAGAACCACTCCCGCTCGCTGCGGCGCAGCAGGAGCACGCCGCGCAGCACCAGACCGGTCACCCGTTCCGGGTGGGTCTGCGCGTAGGCCAGCCCGAGGGTGGCCCCCCACGATCCGCCGAAGACCATCCAGGCGGCGATGCCGAGGCGTTGCCGGATCGTCTCCAGGTCGGCCACCAGGTGCCAGGTGGTGTTGGCCGTCAGCCCGCCGAACGGGGTGCTGCGACCCGCGCCGCGCTGGTCGAACAGGACCGCCCGGTAGCGCGCCGGGTCGAAGAACCGTCGCGCCGCCGGTACCAGACCGCCGCCCGGCCCGCCGTGCAGGAAGACCACGGGTACGCCGTCCGGCCGCCCCACCTCCTCCACGTGCAGCACGTGGCCGTCGCCGACCGGGACGCGGTGGACGGCGTACGGCTCGACGGGCGGGTGCAGGCCGACTCCGGTCATGCCCGCAGATTCTGCCCGCCCGGGCCGTGCCGTGCGGCCCGGTCAGCAGGCGACGTTGCCGCCGAGGTTGTCGAGCAGGGCGTCGGCCACCCAGCCGGAGACGCCGGTGGTGGTGTCCCTCAGGTAGGTCCAGGTGTAGGTGGTGTGACCGTTCGCGCTGACCCGGTCGCCGCTGGCGAAGCAGTGGAAGTCGACGCTGTGGCTCAGCTGGCCGTAGCCGAGGGAGCCGCAGGTGGTGTGCGGGCCGGTGCGGATGTTGACGTTCGTGGCGTTGAAGAGCTGCCCGAACTTGGGGTCGACGTTGGAGTGCGAGTGGCTGCAACTCGCGCTGGCCGGTGCGGCCGCGCCGACCACCGCGACACCAGCCGCGGCGACGGTCAGGATGACTGCCGCGCCGATCGAGGACGCTCTACGCATGTCCACCAACCCCCCGTGAAGGATCGAGCCCTGGCCTGCAAATTGATGCACATATTTGCATATGGCAAAGGGCGGTGGCAAGGTCCGCGCGTCCGCTCAGGCCGGGGCGCGCACCCCGGCGCCCGGGCCGGTGGTCTCCGCCTCCGGCACCGGACGCGGCGCCGGCGTCCGCACCGCGAACGCGTCGAAGCTCGGCCCGTCCAGCCGCTCGATGAAGGGCTCGGCGGTGGGCCGCTCGGTCTCGCCCGGGTCCGTCTCGGCCCGCTCGG
>NZ_CADEAU010000513.1 GCF_902825405.1 Micromonospora maritima
CGCCGCCGGCGGCGGCCTGCGCGACCGGCTCGCCGGGGCGTCCGCCGAGGACCGGGCCCGCCTGGTCGCCGAGCTGGTCGCCGGCCAGGTCGCCGACGTCCTCGGGTACGCCTCGTCGGCGGCGGTCGGCCCCGAACGCTCCTTCACCGAACTCGGCTTCGACTCCCTCACCGCGGTCGACCTGCGCAACCGGCTCACCAGCCGGACCGGTCTCGCGCTGCCGGCGACGCTCGTCTTCGACCACCCCACCCCGGCCGCCCTCACCGGGCACCTGCTGGCGCGGCTCGGACCGGCCCCGACCGCGCCCACCCTCCTCGACGAGCTGGACCGCCTCGAGGCGGCGTTCGCCGCCACCCCGGCCGACACCCTCGCCGAGCTGACCGCCGACGAGGAGACCCGTACCGCCGTGGCGGCCCGCCTGCGGGCCCTGCTCACCCGCTGGGACGGCGACGGCGGCGAGGTCGCCGCCACCCTCGACGACGCCAGCGACGACGAACTGTTCGACTTCATCGACAGCCGCTTCGGCCGGTCCTGACCCGCGACAGGTGAATCCCGATGGCGAACGAAGCCAAGCTCCGTGAGTACCTCAAGCGCGTCACCGCCGACCTGCACGAGACAAGCGAACGGCTGAGGGCCGCCGACGCGAAGGACCACGAGCCGATCGCGATCGTCGGGATGAGCTGCCGCTACCCCGGCGGCGTCCGGTCACCGCAGGAGTTGTGGGACCTCGTCGCCGCCGGCGGCGACGGCATCACCGCATTCCCCACCGACCGCGGCTGGGACACCGAGCGGGCGTACGACCCGACCGGGGAGCGGCGGGGCAGCACGTACGCCCGGGAGGGCGGCTTCCTGCACGACGCCGGGAACTTCGACCCCGAGCTGTTCACCATCTCCCCGTACGAGGCGCTGGCGATGGACCCGCAGCAGCGGCTCATGCTGGAGGCGTCCTGGGCGGCGATCGAGGACGCCCGGATCGACCCGCTGTCGTTGCGCGGCAGCCGGGTCGGCGTCTTCGCCGGCATGATGTACCACAACTACGCGGCGAACCTCGACGACGTCCCGGACACCCTCGACGGCTTCATCGGCGGCGGCACCGCCAGCAGCGTCCTGTCCGGCCGGGTCGCCTACACCCTCGGCCTGGAGGGCCCGGCGCTCACCGTCGACACCGCCTGCTCGTCCTCGCTCGTGGCCCTGCACCTGGCCGTGCGGTCGTTGCGCGCCGGCGAGTCGGTGCTGGCGCTGGCCGGCGGCGTGACCGTGATGACCACGCTGGAGACGTTCGTCGACTTCAGCCGGCAACGCGGACTGGCCCCCGACGGGCGGTGCAAGTCGTTCGCCGAGGGCGCCGACGGCACCGGCTGGTCCGAGGGCGTCGGCGTGCTGCTCCTGGAACGCCTCTCCGACGCCCGCCGACTCGGCCACCGCGTCCTGGCCGTGGTACGCGGTTCGGCGGTGAACCAGGACGGGGCGTCGAACGGGCTGACCGCGCCGAACGGTCCGGCGCAGCAGCGCGTCATCCGGGCGGCGCTGGCCAGCGCGCGGCTGTCGCCGGTCGAGGTGGACGTGGTGGAGGCGCACGGCACCGGCACCACGTTGGGTGATCCGATCGAGGCGCAGGCGCTGCTGGCCACGTACGGGCAGGACCGGTCCGCGCCGCTGCTGCTCGGGTCGGTCAAGTCGAACCTGGGCCACACCCAGGCGGCCGCCGGTGTCGCCGGGATCGTCAAGATGGTCCTCGCGATGCGGCACGGGGTGGTGCCGCCGACGCTGCACGTGGACGCGCCGTCGTCGAAGGTGGACTGGTCGGCCGGTGCGGTGGAGCTGGTGACGTCGGCGCGGCCGTGGCCGGAGGTGGACCGGCCCCGGCGGGCGGCGGTGTCGTCGTTCGGCATCTCCGGCACGAACGCCCACGTGATCCTGGAGGCGCCCGAGCCGGTCGCGGCCGACGCGGCGGCGGGCCCGGTGCCCCCACCGCCGGTCCTGTCCTGGGTGGTGTCGGCGCGTTCGGCTCCGGCGCTCGTGAACCAGGCGGCGCGGCTGGTCGGTCACCTGCGGGAGCGGGCGGACGTGTCGCCGGTCGAGGTGGGGTGGTCGTTGGCGACGACCCGGGCGGCGTTGGAGCACCGCGCGGTGGTGGTGGGCGCGGACCGGGACGTGTTGCTGGCGGGCCTGTCCGCCCTGGCCGAGGGCGGTTCGGCGCCGGGCCTGGTAACCGGTGAGGTGGCCTCCGGGCGGCGGGCGGTGGTGTTCACCGGTCAGGGGTCGCAGCGCGCCGGCATGGGCCGGGAGCTGTATGCGGCGTTCCCGGTGTTCGCGGACGCGTTCGACCGGGTGTGCGCGCTGTTCGACGGCCGCCTCGACAGGTCGTTGCGGGAGGTGGTGTTCGACGGCGGCGGGCTGCTGGATCGGACCGTCTACGCGCAGGCGGGGTTGTTCGCGGTCGAGGTGGCGTTGTGGGAGTTGTTGTCGTCGTGGGGGGTGCGGGTCGACTGTCTCGCGGGGCATTCGATCGGTGAGGTGACCGCTGCGCATGTGGCGGGTGTGCTGTCGCTGGACGACGCATGTGCGTTGGTGGCGGCGCGGGGGTCGTTGATGCAGGCGCTGCCGGCCGGTGGCGGGATGCTGGCGGTCGAGGCGTCGGAGGCGCAGGTCCGGGAGGTTGCGGGCGGCGTCGATGTGGCGGCGGTGAACGGCCCGGCGTCGGTCGTGCTGTCGGGTGCGGTGGCGGATCTGGACCGGGTCGCGGGGGAGTGCGCTGGGCGGGGTTGGCGGGTGAAGCGGTTGGCGGTGAGTCACGCGTTCCACTCGCGTCTGATGGAACCGATGTTGGACGACTTCCGGGCCGCGATCGCCGGCTTGGACTGGCGGCCGCCGATGCTGCCGGTGGTGTCGAACGTGACCGGGCGGCTCGCCGAGCCCGACGACGTCGCGACACCGGATTACTGGGTGCGGCACGTGCGGGAGGCGGTGCGTTTCGCCGACGGGGTGGCCACGCTGCACGACCTGGGTGTCGGCACGTTCCTGGAGGTCGGGCCCGATGCCACGTTGACCGCGTTGGCCGCCGACGTGCCCGCCGACCGGTCCGTGCACCACATTCCGGCGCTGCGCCGTGATCAGGACGAGGTGACCGCGTTGGCCGCCGCGTTGGCGCGGTTGCACGTCACCGGCACTCCGGTCGACTGGGCGGCCTGGTACACCGTCGACGGGCACCGGCCGGCCACCGTCGACCTGCCCACCTACGCGTTCCAGCACCGGCGCTACTGGCTCGACGCCCGCACCCGCCACCACGGCCCGGACCCGGACGACGCGGCGTTCTGGCAGGTCGTCGACGACCAGGACGTGGACGGCCTGGCCGCCGCACTCGCCGTCGACCCCGACGCGCCCCTCGCCGCCGTGCTCCCCGCGCTCTCCGCCTGGCGCCGCCGCCAGGAGGACGACGCCACGCTCGACTCCTGGCACTACCGGGTCACCTGGCAACCGCTCGCGGAGACCGGTCGCGCCGAGCGCGGCGACCTGCTGCTCGTCGTACCGGAAGCGGCGGACGGACCGGCCCGGCGGTGGGCCGACGCGCTGGGCGGGCCCGGCGTCCGGACACTGACCGTGCCCACCGGCCACGGCCGCGCC
>NZ_CADEAU010000514.1 GCF_902825405.1 Micromonospora maritima
CCGCGACCACCACCGGCAGCGGCGGCGCGGCGGCGAGCGCCCACATCGGCGGCGCGCCGCACAGCGCGTACGCGGTGACGAACGTGGCCCGGCGGGGCAGCCGGTGGCCGATCGCGCTGAACACCAGCGAGCCGACCAGCGCGCCGCCGCCCATGGTGCCCACCAGCAGGCCGAACGCGGCCGGGCCGCCGAGTTCCCGGTCCGCGACCACCGGCAGCAGCACGCTGGTCTTGGCCGCGTCGAAGAGGTTGGTCACCAGCACCAGCAGGACCATGGCCCGCAGCAGCGGCTCGCGGACCAGGAAGCGCAGCCCGGCGGCGAACTCCGGCCAGTAGCCGCGCCGCTCGGGCTCCGGCTCCTCGGCGGCCGGGCGCATGCCGCGCGGTACCAGCACCGTCACGATCAGCGCGGACACGGCGAACGTCACCGCGTCCACGGCCAGCACCGGCACCGGGCCCAGCACGCCGACCAGCAGGCCGGCGACCGGCGCGCCGATCATGCGGGCGCCGCGCGAGGTCGCCTCCTCCCAGCCGATCGCCCGCTCGATCGGCACCCCGGCCGCGGCCGCCGCCTCCGGCATCAGCGCGGTGCGGGCGGTCTGGCCCGGGGTGTCCAGCAGCCCGCTGACGAAGACCAGCGCCAGCAGCGCCGGGAACGGCAGGCCGACGGTGGCGTGCAGCAGGGGTACGGCGGCTATCGTCACGCCGGAGACCACGTCGGCGAGCACGCTGGACCTGCGATAGCCGATCCGGTCGACCAGCACGCCGCCGAACGCGCCGCCGAGCACCACCGGCGCGGTGGCGAACGCGCCGGCGAGCCCGGTGGCCGCCGGCGAGCCGGTCTCGGCCAGCACGTAGAGCGGCAGCGCGATCAATGTCAGCACGTTGCCGGTCAGCGAGACGGCGTGCCCGATCAGCAGCCCGGCCAGCGGCCGGCGGTCGCGCGTCACCGCGGGCCCCGGTAGGCCTGCCAGATCAGCGTGACCGTCTCCGCGCCGGGCCGCCCGGGCGCGCCGCGCGCCCGCCACCGGGCGCCCAGCTCGGACAGCTCACGGCGCAGCTCCACCAGCTCGTCCGGGCTCAGGTGCAGCGTCATGTCGCTGCTGGTGGTGCCGCGCACCCAGGCCCGGTCGAGGTCGGCCTCGGAGTCCAGGTACGCCAGGTAGCGGTCCACGTAGCGCTGCATGGCGGCCCGGCGCAGCAGGTCGGAGGCGAGCCGTCGCTCCGGGTCGTCGAGCAGCTCGACCGGTTCCCACTCGGTGCGGTCGTGCGCCGCCCGCCACCACCGCTCGCGCCGGTCGCGGGCCAGGTCGGAGGCCTCCGTCACGAAGCCGTGCTCGGCCAGCCGGCCCAGGTGGTAGCTGACCGAGCCGACCGCCTCGCCGGTGACCCCGCTCAGCATCCCGACCGTCTGCGGACCGCGCCGGCGCAGCTCGCCGAGCAGGCGCAGCCGGGTGGGATGGGCCAGCGCCCGCATGGCCCGCGCGTCGGTCAGGTGCACGGTGCCCGTGTCGTCCGCCATGCCGCCACGCTAGACCGACAAGAAACGATGTACAAGGGTTCTTGTAGTTCGCCGTCCCGGTCAGTCGAGGCAGAACTCGTTGCCCTCCGGGTCGGTCATCACGATGTGTCCGGCACCCAGCGGGGGAGCGGGCTCGTGCCGGTCCCCGCGGGTCGCGCCGAGCGCGACCAGCCGGTCGGCCGCCGCCTCCAGCGCCGTCATCCGGGCCTCCCCGGTCAGGCCCGGCGCGGCCCGGACGTCCAGGTGCACCCGGTTCTTGGCCCGCTTCGGCTCCGGCACCCGCTGGAAGAACATCCGCGGACCGACGCCGTCGGGGTCGACCACCGCCGAGGCGTCGTTGTGCCGCTCCGGCGGCACGCCCATCGCGGTCAGCGCCTGCTCCCACGAGTCGAAGCCCTCGGGCGGGCCCTGGACCCGGTAGCCGAGGGCCTCGGCCCAGAACGCCGCCAGCGTCGCCGGGTCGGCGCAGTCGAAGGTGATTTGCACGTCGTGGGCCATCTCGGTTCGCCTTCCGTCGGGTCCCGTGTGATCGGTCGCCGTCCACCTTGCCGCAACCAGCGGACAGGAACTGTCCGCAACACGTGGCGGACCCTCAGGCGCGGCGGCCGACCGTACGGCCCTTGAGGCGACGGCCCATCTCCCGGGCGATCTCCCGGTTGGCGTCCCGCTCGGCGAGCGCCTGCCGCTTGTCGTACGAGCGGCGGCCCCGGGCCAGCCCCAGCTCGACCTTGGCCCAGCCGTCGGCGAAGTACATCGACAGCGGCACCAGCGTGATCCCGCCGTCGCGCAGCCGGTCCAGGATCCGGGCGATCTCCACCCGGTGCAGCAGAAGCTTGCGGGTGCGCCGGGGCGCGTGGTTGGTCCAGGTGCCGAAGCCGTACTCGGCGATGTGCAGCCCGTGCAGCATGATCTCGCCGTCGTGCTCCTGGGCGAACGCGTCGACCAGCGACACCCGCCCCTCGCGCAGCGACTTCACCTCGGTGCCGGCCAGCACGATGCCCGCCTCGTAGGTCTTGAGCACGTCGTAGTCGTGCCGCGCCTTCTTGTTCGAGGCGATCAGCTTGCGCCCGTTCTCCCTGGCCACGCCGGCAGGATACCCGCCGGCGCCGGCAGGCAGCCGGCGCCGGCGGGCGTGGCGGGGAGGATCAGAGGCGGCACTGCCAGGAGTACGGGTCGCCGAAGCGGACGAAGCGCTCCACCGTCGCGTACCCGAGGGTGGTCTCCCGGCAGGCGGCGAGCACGTCGATGTCGGAGTAGGTCACCCCGGCCCGGCTGTAGCGCACGCAGTGCCAGTCGTAGACCGTGCCGCCGCGCAGCTCCGCGGTGGAGTTGCCGGTGACCTGGCACCACCGGGTCAGGTCCGGCGTCACCACGTCGGCGCGGACCCGCCAGCAGCGCACCGAGGTCGGGTCGTAGAAGTCGCCGATCCGGTCCACCGCCGCGTCGGTGCGGTACGTCCACCGGCACGCCGCCTCGAAGGTCAGGTCGGCCAGGCGGCCGTCGCCGGCCCGGCAGTGCCAGTCGTACGCGGTCTGACCGGTCAGCACCGCGTCGGCCGCGCCGAGCGACCGGCAGTACGCGCCGAGGTCGAGGCCGCCCAGCTCCTGCGGAGGCGGCGGGGAGGCGTGCGCCGCGGTGGGCCCGCCGAGCGCGGCGGCGAGCAGGGCCATCGTGGTGAGCAGTGCGCGCAGGGTGCGTCGCATGGTCGTCCTTCCGGTCACGGGGTGAGGCGGCGGTGGTGCCGGTGCGGTGGTCAGCGGTCGCAGGGCGCCACGCCCCGGAACCCGGTGGTGAGGTCGGCGACGACCTGGACGGTGCCGGGCGCGCCGACGGTGACCCGCCGGTCGGCGACGTCGACGCAGCCGGCGTCGCTGTCGGTCCAGGTCTGCTCCACGTGCGCCCAGTCGCCGAGCGTGTACTTGTAGGCCAGCTCGGTCCCGGCCGGCACGGTGAGCACGGTGCGGTACGGGCCGGTCCGGTCGACCGGGCGCAACGGCACCCCGGCCGGGTCCCAGTCCGGCAGGCCGGTGCCGAGCCGGCTCAGCGTGCCGGCCAGGCGGACGCCGGCGCTCTCGACCACCGGCTCGCCGGGGCGCACCCCG
>NZ_CADEAU010000515.1 GCF_902825405.1 Micromonospora maritima
GCCCTGGACGACCGGGGCGTTGGTGGCCTGCCAGGCCAGCATGCCGCCGTCGAGCACCCTGACGTTGGGCAGGCCGACGGTGCCGAGCGCCTGACCGGCCTGGCCGGCCCGGACGCCGGAGCGGCAGATCAGCACCACGTCCTCGTCCAGGTGGCTGCGCAGTTCCTCGCGGTGCTCCTTGAGCAGGTCCAGCGGAACGTTGTAGGCGCCGGGCACGTGCGCGGCCTCGAACTCGCCGGGGGTGCGGACGTCGATCAGCCGGGGCGCGCGTCCGGCGGCGATCAGCTCGCGCAGGGTGGCCGCGTCGACGGTCGAGGGGGTCGTGGTGGTCATGCTCTTCTCCTTCATGGGCAGGGGTCGTCGCCGGCCGACGCGTACGCGCCGGCCGGACGTGGGTGGGGAGGGTCAGGCGGTGGGCGCCATCCGGACGCCGGCGGCCTCGGCCCGGCCGAACATGTCGTCGATCAGCACGACGTCGCGGCCGGCGTTGGCCAGCAGGGACGCGGCGGCGGTGGCCCGGTAGCCGGAGCCGCAGTGCACCCAGACGGTTCCGGCGGGCACGTCGGCGAGTCGCCCGGGCAGGTCCGGCAGCGGGACGTGCACCGCCCCGTCGACGTGCCCGGCCTTCCACTCGTTGGTCATCCGCACGTCGAGGACCACCTGCGGGGCGGGCAGCCCGGCCGGGGTGCTCCCGGCCTGCGCGGCGGCCAGGGCGTCGAAGTCGGCCACGGTCAACTCGCGCAGCTCCGCCCGATCGGTGGCCCACTGCTCGGGCTCGCCGGTGGCCTGGGCGGCCGGCCGGTCGATGCCGATGCGGACCAGTTCCCGCTGGGCGTCGGCGACCTGGTCCGGCGTCTCGGCCAGGAGCGTGATCGGTACGCCCCAGTCGATCAGCCAGCCGAGCCAGGTCGACATCGGCCCGTCCAGTCCGAGGCTGACGGTGCCGGCGAGGTGCGAGGACGCGTACGCCTTGCGGTGTCGCAGGTCGACCACCCACTCGCCGGCGGCGATCCGGCGGCGCAGCTCGTCGCCGTCGGCGCGGGCGACCGGGGTGAGGTCGACGGGTGCCGGCCCGGCGGCGTTGGCCACGCCCATGTGGGCGTAGTACGCCGGGTAGGCGTCGAGCCCGGCGAGCGTCTCGGTGACGAACCGGTCGGCGGCCAGCCGCAGCACCGGGTTGGCCTCCTTCTCCCGACCGATGGTCGACTCCGGCGCGTCGGCCTGGCTGGCCGAGCAGAAGCTGCCGAAGCCGTGCGTCGGCCACACCTGCGCGCCGTCGGGCAGCAGGTCGGCCAGCTTGCGGGCGGAGGCGTGCTGGTGGTGCGCCAGTTCGTGGGCGTGCTGCTGACCGAGCAGGTCGGTGCGGCCGGTGGTGCCGAACAGCAGCGACCCGCCGGTGAACACGCCGACCGGGGTCCAGCCGCCGTCGCCCGCCTCGTCCAGCACGTACGAGAGGTGGTGGAACGTGTGGCCGGGCGTGCCGACCACCCGCAGTCGCAGGGCGTCCGACACCGGCACGGTGTGGCCGTCGGCCACCGGCATCCGGTCGAAGCCGACCTCGTCCGCGGCGGCCACCAGGTAGTGGGCGCCGGTGATCCGGGCCAGCTCCAGACCGCCGGAGACGTAGTCGTTGTGGATGTGGGTCTCCACCACATGGGTGATCCGCACCCCCTTGGCGCCGGCCAGGTGCAGGACGCGGTCGATGTCCCGCTGCGGGTCGACCACGATCGCCACCCGGCCGTCGGAGGCCAGGTAGCTGCGGTCGCCGAGCGAGGACGTGGCGATGACGGACACTTCGACGGTCACGAGCCGTTCTCCTCTCATCGTCGCCCATACCCCCGGGGGTATGTGCGGGGCAGACTCCGGCCCGGGTCTCCGGGCACGGGGTTACCCGCCCGGGTCGCGATCACGCGGCCCGGAGTGGGGCGTCCTTCGGTGTTTCCTTCGGTGTCAGGCCAGGGCGAGGAAGAGCTTCTCCAGCTCCTCCTCGGTCATCTCCGGCTCCTCGCCCTCCCGGCGGGCGGTGCCGCAGTGCCGCATGCCGGAGGCGATGATCTTGAAGCCGGCCCGGTCGATCGCCTTGGACACCGCGGCGAGCTGGGTCAGCGCCGCCCGGCAGTCCTCACCGTTCTCCATCATCTCGATCACGGCGTTGAGCTGCCCCCGGGCCCGCTTCAGTCGGGTCAGCGCGTCGCCGGTCATCTCGGGTCGAAGCTTCACGTCCCACCTCCTGCACCCAACATACCCCGGGGGGTACCCGACGTGCCACCCACCGCGTCCCACCTGTCGCCCGCCTCCCGCGTCCGCTCCCGCGCTGCGTCGATCTTGGCGTTGTGGTTCCTGTTTTGCGGTGATTTGTCCGGCTCATCGGGTGCCACCACTCGAAGATCGACGGAACGGCCGCGGCGAGGTTGCGGCGTCGGGGCTGCGCGTGGACGGCGCGGGCGGCGGAACGAGGTTTCGCCGGGCGAGACCCACCCCGTCGGCCACCCAGCCCACCGTCCGGGCTCGCCCTCGGCGCGGTCCAGGTCCGCCGCACTCCAGTGGCTGGGTCCGGGTGGGCGCGTGCCGCCACTTCGGGGAGATGGTGCCGGGTGCCGGGATCGGGCTGGTCGGGGTGCCCTCCGTTGGCCTTTCGCGAGTCGATCGACACCACTTCGGCGGAGTGGCTGGGTCCAACAGGGTCTGATGACGCCACTTCGGCGATGGTGCGAGTGGGCGAAGGCACGGGAGTGTCATGTGGGGGGAGAGGAGTGGGCAGACGTGGTCGGACTGGCGGCGTGAGTTCCGTGGAGTGATCGCCACCATCTCGGGGAGGTGGTGGGGTCCGGGCGGGCCCGATGCCGCCACTTCGGCGAGGTTGCGCCGGCCAGTCGGCCAGCCGGCCAGCCGGGCCAGTCGGGCCAAGTCCGACCGGTTGGGCGGCGCACGGCGGCTCGGGGACACGGAGGGTCCCCGGGGGATCGACGGAGCGCTTATCCTGTGCGCCGACGGTCCCGGCGGAGGGGAAGCGATGACGTCGCGGCAGGACCAGCTGCACTCGTACCAGTTCGCCGTCCAACGGGCGGTCGCCGCGCTGGTCATGCGCGAGACCGACCCGGCGCGGTCCCCGTTCCGCCGGCTGGCCGGCGCCGGCCTGGCCAGCGTGCTGGTCGCGGCGATCGCGCTCGGCGGCGTGGCGCTCTACGGCCTGTTCACCGGTGGGGGCACCGCCTGGCGGGACACCGCGGCGGTGATCGTCGAGAAGGAGTCCGGGGCCCGCTTCGTCTACCGGGAGGAGAAGCTGCACCCGGTCCTCAACTACGCCTCGGCCCTGCTGATCATCGGGGCGGAACGGCCGACGACGGTGCTGGTCACCCGCCGGGCGATCGAGGGGGTGCCGCGTGGCCTGCCGCTCGGCATCGCCGACGCCCCGGACTCGTTGCCCGCCGCCGGCCGGCTGGCCCGCGACGGGTGGACGCTCTGCTCGTCGGTGGCGGTCGAGGCGGGGCGCGCCGAGGCCCGTTCGACGCTGCTGATCGGGCGGGACGCGCCCGGCGGGCGGCCGCTCGGCGACCAGAGATCGGAAGAGCGTCGTGTAGGGAAAGAGTGTTCA
>NZ_CADEAU010000516.1 GCF_902825405.1 Micromonospora maritima
CGGGCACCGCGGGCAGGGTCATCGTCGGCGCCAGCATGGTGGCGGCCTGCGGGTCGGCGGGCAGCAACTGGTCGCGGAGCACGGCCGCCACCCGGTGCGCGGTCGGCCGGCGGCGCGGATCGCGGTCCAGGCAGCGCAGGCAGATCTCCGCGACCGGCGGGGGCAGCCCCGGTACGCCGTCCAACGTGGGCGGTGGGCTGTCCGCCAGCGCGGCGCTCAGCTGCTCCCAGGTCTCCGCCGGGTACGGCGGCTGGCCGGTCAGCGTCTCGAACAGCAGCACGCCCAGCGAGTAGACGTCGGTGGCCGGCTGGGCCGGGGCGCCGTCCAGCCGCTCCGGCGCCACGTACGCCGGCGTGCCGAACGTGCCGCCGTCCTCGTCCTCGTCCGGCGCGCCCACCCGGGTCGCGATGCCGAAGTCGAGCACCTTGGCGCCGTTGCCGGTCATCATCACGTTCGCCGGGGTGACGTCCCGGTGCACGATGCCGAGCCGGTGCGCCGCCGCGAGCGCCTCGGCCACCTGGGCGCCCGTCTCCACCGCCACCGGCCAGGGCAACGGCCCCTCGGTCAGCCGGTGCTCCAGCTCCTCGCCGCTGAGCAGCTCCATCACCACGAACGAGGTGATCGCGCCGTCCGGGGCCACCGTCTCGCCGTAGTCGTGCACGGCGGTGACGTGCGGGTGGTCGAGTTGGGCGGCCGAGCGGGCCTCCTCCCGCACCATGTCGCGGAACCGGGCGTCCGCGGCGAGCGAGGGGGCGAGGACCTTGACCGCCACCACCCGGTCGAGCACCTCGTCGCGGGCGCGCCAGATCACCGACATGCCGCCGGCGCCGATCCGGTCGATGAGCCGGTACCGCCGGGCCAGCAGACGGCCGGCCTGCAGTGTCGCCATCACCTCGCACCTGCCTGGGCTCGGGAGCGCTACCAGGTTGCGGGAATGTGTCCGACCTGTCAACGGCCGTCCGATGGTGGATCGCGGCCCGCGCGCCACCGCTGACCGTCCGTGACGGCCGGGACCGGCCCGCCGGTGGCGGCGGGCCGGGCTGTGGGCCGCGTGCCAGGATGAACGGCATGGCAGGTGGTCCGGTGGCGTTCGTGCTCGGCGGCGGGGGAGTGCTCGGCGCCGTCGAGGTGGGGATGCTGCGGGCCCTGTTCCGCCACCGGATCCGACCCGACCTGGTGCTCGGCACCTCGATCGGCGCGGTCAACGGCGCGCTGGTGGCCGCCGACCCGACCGAGGCGGTCACCGACCGGCTGGTCCGCCTCTGGGCCTCCCCGGAGGCCAGCGAGGTGTACGGCGACTCGGTCGCCCGGCAACTGCGCCGCTTCGCCGCGCGTACCCACCTGCACTCGCCCCGCCCGCTGCGCCGCCTGCTGGAGAGCGAGCTGGGCGAGGGGACCACGTTCGCCGACCTCACCGTGCCGTTCCGCTGCTGCGCCGCGAACATCGAGCGCGCCGCCGAGCACTGGTTCAGCGAGGGCCCACTGGTGCCGGCCGTGCTCGCGTCCGCCTCGGTGCCGGGGCTGCTGCCGCCCACCCAGATCGCCGGGCAGCACTACATCGACGGCGGGGTGGTCAACTCGATCCCGGTCGGCGAGGCGGTGGCCGCCGGCGCCACGCAGATCTTCGTGCTCCAGGTCGGCCGGATCGAACGCGAGCTGAGCCCACCGCGCCGACCGTGGGAGATCGCCCAGGTCGCGTTCGAGATCGCCCGCCGGCACCGGTTCGCCCGGGAGATGGCGGCGCTGCCCGACGGGGTCGCGGTGCACGTGCTGCCGACCGGCGGGCTGGACCCGCGCGACGACAGCCCGTGGGCGTACCGGGACATGGCAGCCGTGGGGCGGCGGATCAGCCGGGCGTACACCGCCTCGCGTCGCTACCTGGACACCGCGCTGGAGCGCTGATGCCGCTGCCACCCCGCTGGCTACGCCGGTTGCTGCTCGGGCCCGGTGTGGTGCTGCTCGCCGTCGCCGTGGTGACCACGCTCCCGGTCTGGGCGCTGCTGGCGCTGGCCGCCTCACCGCTGGTGCCGGGACGGCTGCGCCCGCTGCGGCTGCTCTGGATCGGCACCGTCTACCTGGTCTGGGACGCCGCCGCGCTGCTCGCCCTCTTCCTGCTCTGGGTGGCCTCGGGGTTCGGCGCGTACAAGCGGTCGCCGGCCTTCCAGCGGGCCCACTACGTGGTTGCCGGCCGCTTCCTGCGGGTGCTGTTCTGGCAGGCCCGGTGGACGCTGCGGCTGAGCATCGACGTCGTCGGCACCGACCCGGACACCGCGCTGCCCGGTCGTCCCGAACTGGTGCTCTGCCGGCACGCCGGGCCCGGTGACTCGTTCATCCTGATCCACGCGCTGGTGAACTGGTTCCACCGGGAACCCCGGATCGTGCTCAAGGAGAGCCTCCAGTGGGACCCGGCCATCGACGTGCTGCTCAACCGGCTGCCCAACCGGTTCATCGCGCCGGGCGCGGACGGCCGGGACTCGGCGGTCGGGCAGATCGGCCACCTGGCCACCGGCCTGGACGACGACGACGCCTTCGTGATCTTCCCCGAGGGCGGCAACTTCACCCCGTCACGCCGGCTGCGTGCCATCGCCCGGCTGCGGTCGCTCGGCCTGGAGCGGATGGCCCTGCGCGCCGAACGCATGCAACACGTGCTCGCCCCGCAGCCGGGCGGGCTGCTCGCCGCGCTCGACGCCGCCCCGGACGCCGGGGTGATCTTCGTGGCGCACACCGGGCTCGACCAGATGCTCACCGTCGCGGACGTGTGGCGCGAGCTGCCGATGGACAAGCGGATCGTGATGCGGTTCTGGTCGGTGCCCCCGGAGGAGATCCCGGCCGGCAAGCAGGAACGCATCGACTGGTTGTTCGACTGGTGGGGTCGCATCGACAGGTGGATAGCGGCCAACCGGGACGGCACGGTCGACGCCTGACCGGATTCCCGCGCGGTTCACCGCGGCGGCGCGGTCGTCCGCGTAGGGTGCGCTGGTGGAGCAGATCTGCGTGGTGACGACCGTGGTGGACGCCCGTGGCGTGGCGGACGTCCTGGCGGCTGCCGCCGTCGCCGGCCGGCTGGCGGCGTGCGCCCAGGTCGGCGGGCCGGTGGACAGCACCTACTGGTGGCAGTCGGCGATCCAGACCACCGCCGAGTGGTCGGTGCGGCTCAAGACCGCGCCGGACCGGGTGGACGCGCTCGTCGACCAGCTCCGCGCCAACCACCCGTACGAGGTGCCGGAGATCCTGGTCAGCCGCGAGGACAGCGGCAACCCCGACTACACCGCCTGGGTACGCGAGCAGACCCGGCCCTAGGTACGCCTACTCTGTCCGCCCGCTCCGGGCGCGACGAAGCTGGCGGGGTGGAGAACACCGGCTACCCCTGTCCCGGTTGCGGCGCTCCGGCCGACCTCGTCGCTGGATGCCGCGGCTGTGGCCGCCCGCCGTACCCGCCCGCCGCCGAGGTGGTCCGGCTGGACCGGGAGATCGCCGCGCTGGCCCCGCGGGTCGAGGCGGCCCGGGCCGCGTACCAGGATCTCGCCGGCCGGCTCTCCACGGTCCGGCAGGCCCGGGCGGCGCTGGCCGCCCGGATCCGCCTGGAGATCCCCG
>NZ_CADEAU010000517.1 GCF_902825405.1 Micromonospora maritima
TCTGGACCGCGCCCGGCCCGGCCGGGCTGACCGGGTACGAGCCCCGCGGGCTCGCGGGGCTGACCGGATACGCGTCGTCGCCGGGGCGGGGAGCGGCGGGGCTGACCGGGTGTTCGCCACCCGGGGCGGGGCTGACCGGGCGTACCTCGGCGCGGCCGACCACGGCGCGGCGGCGGAGTGGGGGCGTCAGGTTGTCGAGGCCGATGTCACCGGGGTAGCGCTGTCCGGGGAACTGCGGCTCCCACTCGTGCGTGGGCTCGGCGGCCCAGGCCGGTTCGGCCGGCTCGCGCCAGCTGCCCCAGCCGCTCATCGGCAGCCCCTCCCGCCGCTCGCGCGGCGCGGCCCCGGGGCCGGCTCGCGTCGCTCGCTCACGGCGGTGTCACCTCGTTGGAAATTGTCGCGCTGGGGACCGCACGTGCCGGTAGAGTCGCCCGGTCCAGCACGTCGTGGCTGCGGAAGGAGGGTAACGGCGTGGGCTCGGTCACCGCCACTGTGGGACCACCCACGGACGCACACGTTACCCCATGGTTTCGGACATTCGGCGCGATAGTGGCGGCCGGCTTCCGTCGGCACGCCACCTACCGCCAGGCCGCCGTCGCGGGCGTCGTCACGAACACCGTGTTCGGCTTCCTCCGCTGCTACATCTTCCTCGCCGCAACCGGCGCCGCCGGCACCGTGGCCGGCTACGACCGCGCGCAGCTCGGCACGTTCGTCTGGGCCGGGCAGGGCCTGCTGGCCGTGATCGCCATCTGGGGCTGGACCGACCTGGCCGACCGGATCCGTACCGGCGAGGTGGCCGCCGACCTGCTGCGGCCGGTGCACCCGGTGACCAGCTACCTCGCGGTCGACCTCGGCCGGGCCGGGTTCGCCGCGCTGGCCCGGCTGGTGCCTCCGCTGGTGGTCGGCCCGCTCTTCTTCGCCGTGTACCTGCCCCGGCACTGGGCCACCGTGCCGTTGTTCCTGGTCTCCGTGCTGCTCGCCGTGGTGGTCTGCTTCGGCTGCCGCTACCTGGTCAACGCCACCGCCTACTGGCTCCAGGACGTCCGCGGCCCGATGATCCTCTGGACGCTCGGTTCGGGCGTGCTGGCCGGCCTCTACTTCCCGCTGGGCTTCCTCCCCGGCTGGCTGGAGGCGACCCTGCGGTACGCCACCCCGTTCCCCGGCATCCTGCAGATCCCGCTGGACGTGCTGGTCGAGCGGGAGTCGATGCCCACCAACCTGGGCCTGGTCGGACTGCAAGTGGTCTGGGCGGTGCTGCTGCTGGCGCTGTGCCGGCTGGTTCAGCGCCGCGCGGAGCGCCGGCTGGTGGTCCAGGGTGGCTGAGCGCGACAGCGCGCCCAGGGTGGCTGAGCGCGACAGCGCGCCCAGGGTGGCTGAGGTGGAGGTCCGGGGCGCGCTGCGGGCGTACCGGTCGCTGCTCGGCGCGCAGGCCCGCTCGCAGGCCGCCTACCGCACCTCGTTCGTGGTCGACCTGGTCGGCAACCTGGGCGCGACCGTGTTCGACGTGGTCACCGTTCTGGTGATCTTCGGCGTGACCCGGGAGCTGGGTGGGTTCACGCTGCGCGAGACGCTCGTCGTGGTCGGGCTGTCGTCGTGCGCCTTCGCCGCCGCCGACCTGCTGGTCGGCAACATCGAACGGCTGCCCCGGTACGTCCGCACCGGCCTGTTCGACGCGGTGCTGGTCCGCCCGCTCGCCGCGCTGCCCCAGCTGCTGCTGATGGACCTGCCGCTGCGCAAGGTGTCCCGGGCCGTGTTCGGGCTGGCCGTGCTGCTGTACGCGCTCGCCTCGGCGGGGATCGACTGGACCCCGGGTCGGGTGGCGCTGGCCGTGGTGGCCCCGCCGGCCGGTGTGGTGTTCTTCGCGTCGGTCTTCGTCACCACCGCCACGGTGTCGTTCTACTGGGTCGACTCGGGTGAGATGGCCAACTCGGTGACCTACGGCGGGCGCGACTTCACCTCGTACCCGATCACCGTCTACGGCGGCTGGTTCCGCGCGCTGTTCGCGTACGGGATGGGGTTCGCCTTCGTCAGTTACCACCCGGCGTTGGCGCTGCTCGGCCGCGCCGACCCGCTCGGTCTGCCGTCCTGGGTGGGGTGGGCCTCGCCGGGCGTCGCGTTCGTCGCGGCGACGGTCGCCGCCCTGGCCTGGCGGGTCGGGATCCGTCACTACCGGAGTACGGGGTCATGAACGTCATCGAGATGGACGGGCTGCGCAAGGAGTTCACGGTCCGGGTCAGGGCCGGGGTGCTGCGCCGGGAGAAGCGGACGGTGACCGCGGTCGACGGGGTCGACCTGCGGGTGGAGCGCGGCGAGATGCTCGGCTACATCGGGCCGAACGGCGCCGGGAAGTCGACCACGCTGAAGATGCTGACCGGGGTGCTGATGCCGTCGGCGGGCCAGGCCCGGGTCTGCGGGCTGCGGCCGGTGGCCGACCGGACCCGGCTGGCGCTGCGCATCGGCGTCGTGTTCGGGCAGCGCTCGCAGCTCTGGTGGGACCTTCCGCTGCGGGAGTCGTTCGACCTGCTGCGGCACGTCTACCGGGTGCCGGCCGGCGCGCACGCCGCCCGGCTGACCCGCTGTCGGGAGCTGCTCGACCTGGACGCCTTCCTGGACACCCCGGTCCGGCAGCTCTCCCTCGGCCAACGGATGCGCGGCGAGCTGACCGCGGCGCTGCTGCACGGCCCGGAGGTGCTCTTCCTGGACGAGCCGACAATCGGGCTGGACGTGGTCAGCAAGCAGGCGGTCCGTGGCTTCCTGGCCGAACTGGGCCGGGCCGGCGACACCACGCTGGTGCTCACCACGCACGACCTGGCCGACATCGAGCGGCTCTGCCGGCGGCTGGTGGTGATCGACCACGGGCGGGTGGTGCACGACGGCTCGATCGCCGAGCTGCACCGCCGGTACGGGTCGCGCCGGATGGTGGTCGCCGAGCTGGACTCCGCGCTGCCGGAGCCGCCGGTGCTGCCCGGCGCGCCGGTGCAGCGGGTGGAGGCGGACGGGCGGCGGCTGGTCTTCGCGTTGGAGCGGGCGAGCGTCGCCGAGGTGGTGGCCGGGCTGGCCGGCCTGGCCACGCTGCGCGACATCTCGATCGTCGAGCCGGACATCGAGGAGGTCGTCACCCGGCTCTACGCCAGTGAAAGGAAGGGCCCCCTCTTAACGCCTGGCGTATAGAAAGGGGCCCTGCTTAACACGTGTGCGCGCCGCTCAGACCTTGTCGCCGATGTTGACCCGGGGGGCGGGGGCACGCATCTTGCGGAACGTGATCGACCGCATGATCGCGTAGAAGTAGAGCGAGCCCAGCTTCTCGGTGCTCTTCGGGAAGCGCTCGCGGACCAGCTTCTTGATCTTCCGGGCGATCAGCACGGAGTCGATCAGCACGCCGAGGGCCAGCGCGCCCCAGAGCAGGTTCGACACCAGTCGCACCTGCGGCGGCATGGCCTGGTTGGAGCCGACCAGCACGATCAGCGCGCCGCCGAAGAACCAGGTGCCGACCGTACGCCGGGAGTCGACCACGTTGCGGGCCAGCAGCCGCTCGGGGCCCCGGTCGCGCGGCCCGCCCTCGCGGCGGAACTCGGCCGCGGCCTCGGCGCG
>NZ_CADEAU010000518.1 GCF_902825405.1 Micromonospora maritima
GGGTGACCGGCGGTCGACGGCCGGCGTCGGCGGCGGCGAGCAGCGCGACCAGCCGCCCCCGCAACGCGTGCCGGGGCACCACCATGTCGACCTGGCCGTGGCGCAGCAGGTACTCCGCGGTCTGGAAGCCCTCCGGCAGCGCGGCGCCGGTGACCTGGCGGATCACCCGGGGGCCGGCGAAGCCCAACCGGGCGCCGCTCTCGGCGAGGACCAGGTCGGTGTTGGTGGCGAACGACGCGGCCACCCCGCCGTACGTGGGGTCGGTGACCACGCTGACCGTCAACAGCCCCGCCTCGCGCAGCCCCGCGAGGGCCTGGCTGACGGTGGCCATCTGCATCAGCGACAGCGCGCCCTCCTGCATCCGCGCCCCGCCGGACGCGGTGACCAGCACCAGCGGGCAGCCGTCGGCCAGCGCCCGTTCGGCGGTCCGGGTGATCAGCTCGCCGACCGCGCAGCCGAGGCTGCCGCCGAGGAACCGGAAGTCCATCACGGCCAGCGCCACCGGGTGGCCGCCCAGCCGGGCGGTGCCGCACAGCACCGCCTCGTCCAGGCCGGTGGCGGCACGCGCCGCGCCGAGCCGGTGCGGGTACGGCACCGCGTCGACGAAGTCGATCGGGTCCACCCGCACCGCGCGGTCCGGCAGCGGGGCGAACGAGTCCGGGTCGACCAGCTGCGCCACCCGGTCCGGCGCGTCCAGCCGGGTGTGCGAGCCGCACTCCGGGCAGACGTCCAGGTTGCGGCGCAGCCGTTTGCGGTAGAGCAGCGAGGCGCAGCCGTCGCACCGCGACCAGAGCTGCTCGTCCCGGGGCGCGGTGGTGGTCACGGCCGCCGCCCGGCGGCGTCGACGCGGTGGGCCTGGTGCCCGGGGGCGTCGTAGCGGTAGAAGCAGTGCGCCATGGCGTCGCGCGGCGAGCGCCAGGTCGGCAGGTACGGCGAGATGTACGGCCGCAGCCGCTCACTGATCCGGACGAACTCGGGATGCCCGCGCGCGTCCTCGACCGCGCCCTGCGCCGGCGACTCCGTCTCCAGCAGGTGGACGTAGAGGTCGTGCAGCCGGTAGAGGGAGCGGTGCCGCACGCCGACCAGGCCGGGCAGTTCGGTCGCGTCGGACTCGGCGAAGATCTCGGCGACCCGGTCCTCGGCGGTGGGCACCACCTTGGCGACGATGAGCGAACGGTCCATTCGCGGCCTCCCTGCGTACGTCCCGGTGCGCGGCGAACCGGTCGCGCCGCACGGATGGCTCACGATGCCGCCGGGGGCGTCACCCGGGCGTCAACCGGGCACGATCAGGCCCGAAACGTGGTGACGCTGCGTTGACGCAAACTGTGCGTGGACTATGGGAAGATCAAGTTCCACTTCCCGTTGGCGACACTTTTTCGCAGATCACGGGCGACTTACGAGTCCGTCACGGACCGTCATCGATGCCACTGGCCGTTGACTGAGAGTAACAGCCGTTGATATTCTCCGTCTCGGTCAGCCCGGTCGCGACGGACCTCTCCGGCCGAGGCGGGACGTTCCGACACCGGGGTCGCGGGCGAGCAGATCCGGGCAACAGAGGACGGTCGGGACGAGGGTTCCGGTGCTGGGGGGTGCGCCGTGTCCGGTGGATCGAGGATGCCGACGGCGGGTGATCCCGCCCCCCGGGTGTCACTGCACCTGCTCGGCGGCTTCCAGCTGCTGCACGACGGCGTACCCGTGGTGGTGCCCCGGGGCCTGCAACGGGTCATCGCCCTCATCGGGCTGCGCCCCGGCGCCACCCGCAGCCACCTCGCCGGACTGCTCTGGCCCGAGACCTCCGAGGAGCGGGCGCTCTCCTCGCTGCGTACCGCGCTGTGGCGGTTGCGCCAGGACCCGTGCTGCCCGCTGCGCACCGACGGCGACACCGTCCGCCTCGGACCCACCGTCCACCTCGACGTGGACCAGCTGGCGGTGACCGCCGCCCGGGTCCGTGACGGCGCGGCCCCCCGCGGCGCCACCGACGCCGGCCGGCACGACCTGCTCCCCGGCTGGTACGACGACTGGGTCCTGCTGGAACGGGAACGGCTGCGCCAGCTACGCCTGCACATGCTGGAGGAACTGGCCGGCAACCACCTCGCCGCGGGCCGGCACGGGGAGGCCCTGGAGGCGGCGCTGGAGGCGATGGCGGCCGAGCCGCTGCGGGAGACCCCGCACCGTCTGGTGGTCCGGATCCACCTGGCCGAGGGCAACGCGTTCGAGGCGGTGCACTCCTTCTACGTCTACCGGGACCTGCTCCTGCGCGAACTGCGCCTGGAACCCTCCCCGGCGATGACGGCCCTGCTGGACGACACCCTCGCCCCGATCCGTCGGGCCAGCCGGCCGGAGCCGCCGCAGCGGCGGGCCGACCGCGCCCGGCCCGCCGGCCCCGCCCGCCCCCAGCGCGCCGCACCACCGCCATCAATACCCAGGGGTACGCCGTGACGGCGAGGTGACAGTCCGGCCGGCACGGTGGACCCAGCAGCGGCGCGGCGAGAGGGGTCCCGATGAGTCGACTGTTGGTGGTCAGCCGGATCGTGCCCGGGTCGCAGGGCCGGGTGGCACAGATCTTCGCCGAGTCCGACGCGACCGAGCTGCCCCACCTCACCGGGATCCGGCACCGGTCCCTCTACTACCTGCACGACCTGTGCGTCCACCTGATGGAGACCGTCGACGTCGCGCCCGACCTGACCGCCGACCTGCGGCACCACCCGCTCTACGAACGCGTCAACGAGCGGCTCTCCGCGCACACCTCGCCCTACCTGCCGACCTGGCACTCCCCCCGGGACGCCGTGGCCGGCTGCTTCTACACCTGGGACGCCGCCGACATCCCCACGCCCGACCGGATCCGCTGACCGGCCACGGGCGACGGACGGGGCGCCCCGGGACCGCGCACGGCACCAGGTCCCGGGGCGCCCTCCGCCCGTGCCGCCGGCACACGCTCGGTCATCCGCCGACCACCGGCCGACACGGCCGGTCCCACCGTCCGCGCCCACCCCCCGGCCTGCCTGTCGCCCCGTGCGCGCGTGTGCGAAGCTGCCCCGAGTTTTCTCGTGACCGTCGTGCACGCACATAGAAGGAGGTAGGCCATGCCGTCGAGCTTCGGGCAGTGGCTGGTCGTGATCCTGGCCCTGCTCATCGGACTGGTCGTCGGCTGGGTGGTGAGCGGCCGCCGCGCCGGCGCCGGCGGCTCCGCGCCCACTGTGGACGCCGCCGCACCGGCCCCCGAGGTGGCCGCCGTCGTCGACGAGCCCCGTCCGGCCGCGGTGGTCGACGAGACGCCGGCCCCGGCCGCCGTGACCGACCAGCACGCCCCGACCCACGCCGAGCCGGCCGCCGGAGAGCCGGTTGTCGCGTCGGAGCCGCTCGACGCCGCGGAGCCGGCGGTCGCCGCGAAGCGGGCCGAAGCCGAGCCGGCCACCTCCGAGCCGGCCACCTCCGAGCCGGCCACCTCCGAGCCGGCCACCACCGGGCTGGTGACGACCGCCGAGACGGTCACCGCCTCGGAGCCCGCCACCGCCGAGCCGGTCGACGCGCCGAAGCCGGTCGACGCCCTGGAGCCGGTCGACGCCGCCGAGCCGGTCGACGCGCCGAAG
>NZ_CADEAU010000519.1 GCF_902825405.1 Micromonospora maritima
AGGCGCTGGCCCAGCTCGACGGGGGTACGCCGGAGACACTGGGCGGCGCGGTGGAGGTCCGGGGCGCCGGCCGCGTCCGACACCGCCGGTGGTCGCCGCACCCCTCCTGCGGCTGCGCGGGGCGTCGCCCGATCCGGTCGGCCCCACCCGCACCCGGCCGCACGGCAGCAGCGAGCCCCTCGCGTCGGTAACAATGGCCAAGTGACCGACATCCCGCGCCGGGCCGTGTCCCGCACCGCCAAACTCGCCGCCCTGCCGCTCGGATTCGCCGGTCGAACCGTCCTGGGCATGGGCAAGCGGGTCACCGGGCTCGCGTCCGACGTCATTTCCGCCGAGATCCAGCAGCGCACGGCCGAGCAGTTGTTCAGCGTCCTCGGGCAGCTCAAGGGCGGTGCGATGAAGTTCGGCCAGGCGCTGTCGGTGTTCGAGGCCGCGCTGCCCGAGGAGGTCGCCGCCCCCTACCGGCAGGCGCTCACCAAGCTCCAGGAGGCCGCCCCGCCGCTGCCCGTGGCGACCGTGCACAAGGTGCTCGCCGAGCAGCTCGGGCCGGACTGGCGGGACCGGTTCGTCTCCTTCGACGACACCCCGGCCGCCGCGGCCAGCATCGGCCAGGTGCACCGCGCGGTCTGGCGCGACCCGGGGTACGGGCCGAACGGCGGCCCCCGGCACCGCGACGTGGCCGTGAAGATCCAGTACCCGGGCGCCGGTGAGGCCCTGCTCGCCGACCTCAAGCAGCTCTCCCGCCTGGGCGGGATGTTCCGGGCCATCCAGCCGGGGCTGGACGTCAAGCCGCTCCTGGCCGAGCTGCGCGAGCGGATCACCGAGGAGCTGGACTACGAGCTGGAGGCCGAGTCGCAGCGTGCCTTCGCCGCCGCGTACGCGGACGACCCGGACATCTACATCCCGGAGGTGCTCGACGCCGCGCCCCGGGTGCTGATCACCGAGTGGGTCGAGGGCATCCCGCTGTCCCACATCATCCGGGAGGGCACCGAGGAGCAGCGCGACGAGGCCGGACGGCTGATGGCCGAGCTGCACCTCTCCGCGCCGGAGCGGGCCGGGCTGTTGCACGCCGACCCGCACCCGGGCAACTTCCGGCTGCTGCCCGACGGCCGCCTCGGCGTGATCGACTTCGGCGCGGTGGCGCGGATGCCGGAGGGCACGCCCGAGCCGATCGGCCGGATCGCCGCGCTCGCGCTGCGCGGGGATGCCGACGGCGTGGTGGACGGGCTGCGCGCCGAGGGCTTCGTCAGCCGGACCGAGCCGATCGACGCCCAGGGCGTGCTCGACTTCCTGCGGCCGATGCTGGAGCCGATCGCCGCCGAGGAGTTCCGCTTCACCCGCGCCTGGTTGCGCGCCGAGGCGGCCCGGCTGGCCAGCCCCCGCTCCCCGGCCTACCAGCTCAGCCGGCAGCTCAACCTGCCGCCGTCGTACCTGATGATCCACCGGGTCACGCTGGGTTCGATCGGGGTGCTGTGCCAGCTGGAGGCGAAGGCGTCCTACCGGGCGATCCTGGAACGCTGGCTGCCGGGCTTCGCGCCGGTGGCCTGACGCGGGTACGTCGAAGGGGCGGTGACCATCGGAGTCACCGCCCCTTCCGTCATCGTGGTGGTACTAGAGAACGCCCAGGTCGCGGGCCGACTGGCTACGACCCCGCATGGCGACGGTACGGGCGGAACGGGCTGCCTCAGTGCTCGTGGTGGTGCGACCGGCCTGAGGCCGGCGCATTCGAGCCCTGGACAACGCTTCGTGGAGTAGTTGCATCTCGGTTCCGTTCGGCAGGTGCAGCATCGGTTTCTCTCTCGTTCGGCCGGTGGAGGGACACCGGCTTCGGTGGGTTTCGGAACGCAGGTGTGTCAGGCTGCCAGCCGGACGGAGCTACGCGACTCGGACAGCCCACTGGCCGCCAGTCGCGCCTCCGCCTCGACCCGGAGCTGGGCGTCACGGGCGAGGTCCTCCTTGCGCGGACGGCCACGGGGCCGCTTGCGCGGGACGACCGCGCCACGCTCGAAGATCTCGCCGCCCCAGACGCCCCAGGGCTCGGCCCGCTCCACCGCCCCGGCCAGGCACTCGACGCGCAGCGGGCAGTCCCCGCAGAGCGACTTGGCCAGCTCGAGCTCGGCGGGCGAGTCGGAGAACCACAGGTCGGGGTCGAACTTCCGGCAGGGCAGGTTCGCCTCCACCTCGACGCTCACGTCGAGTGGGGCCAACGCCAGACTCATCCTCCGGTCACCTCTCTCTCACTTCGATCTCGTGGATCGCATTCCGACGTACTTCGACGGGCAAAAAACTGAGGCCGCGGATCCCGGTATGCGGGTTCCGCGGCCTCGAGGTGAGCCGGTGGTCTGGATCAGACCGGTCTACCTCGAGGTGGAACGCCGCGGACATCGGTGCGCTTCTTGCCGCCATCGATGCCCATGCCCGTGAAGCCACTGGTCCCCTCGACTCCGGTGAGCGGCGCGACGGTCAGGTTCAGCTCGGCCTGAACCCGGACCTGGTGCGCCTGCGGAGCCGACGGCCGAGCGGCGAGGGCCACCCGGACGGCCGACAGCGGAACGCCGGCAGCTGGCATCGCCGCCGGACGCTCGCAGGTGTAGATCTCCATTGGTGCCACCTCCCTGACTTTCCTCGTGCCGACCATGGACTCATCCCCCTTGAGCAGCCAGAACGGCGCTGCTCGCGAGGTGTGTCCTGAGGCTATTCCTCGCCCGCGGGCGAGGGCAAACGATTTAAGGCTAGTTTTCGAAAGTTTTCTGCGGGCAGACGTCGTCGACCGCCGCCCCGGCCACCAGGGCCAGCACCGTATCCCCGTAAAGCCCGACTTTTCGGGGCCCGATCCCGGCGATCGCGACGAGGTCCTCGGTGCGGGCCGGCTTCCGCTCGGCGAGCGCGGTGAGCGTGGCGTCGGTGAACACCACGTACGCCGGCACCTTCTGCGCCCCGGCCACCCGCTGCCGCCACTCGCGCAGCCGCTCGTACAGCTCCTCGTCCAGGTCGGACGGGCAGGTCGGGCAGCGGCCCAGTTTCCGGTCCGCGCCGGCGAGCAGCGTGGCACCGCAGATCCGGCAGGAGACCACCTGGGGCCGCCGCCGTTCGGCCCGCCGGGCCGGACCGGCTCCGGCCCGCTCGCCGCCGCCCGAGCGGTCCAGCTGGGGCAGGAAGCGGGACGGGCGCCGGGCCCGGCCGCCGGGCGAGCGCGCGGCCGCGTACGACAGCCAGAGCCACTCCCGGGCCCGGGTGATCCCCACGTAGAGCAGCCGCCGCTCCTCCTCGACCTGCTCCGGCGTCTTCGCGTACGTGGTGGGCAGCGTGCCCTCGGCGAGGCCGACCAGGAACACGGCGTCCCACTCCAGGCCCTTCGCCGAGTGCAGCGAGGCCAGCGTGACCCCCTCCACCGTGGGCACGTGCTGCTGGGTGGCCCGCCGGGCGAGTTCCTCGGTGAAGTCGGCCAGGCCACGCGGACGTTCCACCGCCGCCGCCTCGCCGATCGGCAGCACCTCGGCGGTGGCCGCGTACTCCTCGGCGAGCTGGACCAGCGCGGCGAGCGCCTCCCAGCGCTCGCGCGCCGCGCCGCCGGCCGGGG
>NZ_CADEAU010000520.1 GCF_902825405.1 Micromonospora maritima
GCCGACATCGGGCCGGTCCGGCACGTCGACGTCGCCTGGGTACGCGCCCGCGGCGTGCCCGATGCGGGCGGCTGGTTCACCAGGCGCGACCTGTCCGGCGGCGGCGCGCTCGTCGACCTCGGCTGGCACCTGCTCGACACCGTGCTGCCGCTGCTCGGGCCGGCGTCGATCGCGCACGCGGTCGGCAGCGTCTCCGACGACTTCGTCAACGACGACGCCGCGCGGGCCGCCTGGCGCGGCACCGCCGGCACCGGCGGGCGGGGCGACGTCGAGGACACCGCGCGAGCCTTCCTGCTCACCGCCGACGGCGCGTCCGCCGCCCTGCACGCCTGCTGGGCCTCGCACGAGGCGCGCGACCGGACCACCGTCTCCGTGCACGGCACCGCCGGCTCGGTGACGTTGCGCTGCACGTTCGGGTTCAGCCCGAATCGGGACGCCACGCCGGAGCTGACCCGCACCCGCGACGGGGAGACGGTCCGCCTGCCGCTGCCCGCAGAGCCCATCGGCGCCGAGTACGACAGGCAGCTCGACGCCCTGCCCGGTCTGCTCGCCGACCCGGCGAGCCGGGGCGTGGCCGCGGCCGACGCCCGCCGCACCATCGACGCCATCGAACGCGTCTACCGCTGCGCCCGGCCCACCCCGCCGGTGCCCGCGCTGGCGGGAGCGCGCGACCGGTGAGAACCACCGGCGACCTCACCCACCGGGAGCAGTCATGAGCCAGCCGCCGTCCAACGCCGTCGCCGCCGTCCTCGCCCCCCGACCGGGCCCGATCCGCGCGGTCGTGTTCGACCTCGACGGGGTCGTGGTCGACAGCTCGGCGGTGATGCGCGAGGCGTTCAGCATCGCGTACGCCGAGGTGGTCGGCGGCGGGCCGGCGCCGTTCGAGGAGTACAACCGGCACATGGGGCGGTACTTCCCGGACATCATGCGGCTGATGGGCCTGCCGCTGGAGATGGAGGGCCCGTTCGTCCGGGAGAGCTACCGGCTGGCCCACCGGGTGCCGCTGTTCCCCGGCGTCCGCGAGACGCTGGAGGCGCTGCACGAGCGGGGGATCCGGATGGCGGTGGCCACCGGCAAGAGCGGGCCGCGCGCCCGGTCGTTGCTGGACCTGCTCGGCGTGCTCGCCCTGTTCGACCACGTGATCGGCTCGGACGAGGTGCCCCGGCCCAAGCCCGCCCCGGACATCGTGCTGCGTGCGCTGGACCTGCTCGGCATGCCGCCGACCGCGGCGATGATGGTCGGTGACGCGATCACGGACCTGACCAGCGGTCGGGACGCCGGGGTGACCACGGTCGCCACCACCTGGCACGGCGGCGACGTGACGGCCCTGCTCGCGGCCGGCCCCGACCTGGTCGCCCACAAGCCCGACGAGCTGCTCACCCACTGCCCCGCCCGTGATCCACACCAGCTCGGGGAGATGGCGGGGTCCGAGCGCGGTTGACACCGCCACCTCGGCGAGATGGTGGGCGCTGGCGTGGCCGGAGGTCGCTCGTCGGCGGTGGCGGTGGCGGTGGTCGCTCGTCACCGGCGGTGTCGGCAAGGTGCCCTTCCGGCGCCTTGGCCCAGAACTTGATATGGAACGCAAACGGCTGCCACGAGATCTCGAAGGCTCCGCCCGTCGTGGTCGACTTCCTCACGAGGTCGAGCGTCAACAGGAGCAGCCCGGTCGAGATCACGAGGGAAACGACCGCTGGGACCAGTCGCGCGGCGTCTCCCACGGTCACGTCCCGCTAGCAGTATCTGTTCATCGCGGGGTTCACCCTTCAGCCCGGGGCTTGCCGGCCCACAGGTCGGTGGCCGGCCGACGACGTCTGGTGGTGTGCCTCCCTCGTGCTCACCGCGATCCTCATGGGGACCGCGTCGCTCACGCCTCTCGGAGGTCTCTTCCGCGCCACGTGGGGAACAACGCCACCTGCCCCGGGACTGCCCTGACGGGCGTTCCGTGCTGACGAGGCCGACGCGAGGGAATACTCCCCTCCGTCGCATCGAACCTTACTATTGTTCGACGACGTCCGGTCACCGGAGACGTCGGGTGGAGATGCTCGTGAGCGCGGACCGGACCTCGTCCTCCGGCACGTTCGCGACCAGCTCCGGGCCGGCCGGGCCGTCGAGCACGAAGGACAGGCCGGCGGTGGACTTCTTGTCCCGCCGCATGAACGCGATCAGCTCGTCGGCGTCCACCCCGGACGGCAGGCAGGTGTCGAGGCCGTAGCCATCGACCACCTCGTGGTGCTCGGCGACCCGCGCGGCGGGGATCCGGCCCAGCCGGCCGGCCAGCCGACCCGCGAAGACCGTGCCGACGCCGACCGCCTCGCCGTGGCGCAGCCGGTAGTCGGTGGCCCGCTCCAGCGCGTGCCCCAGCGTGTGGCCGTAGTTGAGGATGTGTCGCAGTCCCGCGTCGCGCTCGTCGGCGGCCACCACCCGGGCCTTGAGCGCCACGCACGCGGTGATCTGCTCGGTCACGGTCCGGCCGCGCAGGTCGCCGGCGCCGATGAAGTGGGCGCGCGCGATCTCCCCGTAGCCGTTGCGCCGCTCCACCTCCGGCAGCGTGCCCAGGTAGTCGGTGTCGCAGAGCACCGCGCGCGGCTGCCAGTAGACGCCGACCAGGTTCTTGCCCTCGGGCAGGTTCACCGCGGTCTTGCCGCCGACACTGGCGTCCACCTGGGCCAGCAACGACGTCGGCAGGTGGAGCACCGCGACGCCCCGGTGGTAGAGCCCGGCGGCCAGGCCGACCACGTCGGTGGTGGTGCCGCCGCCGCAGGAGACCACCGCGTCGGCGCGGGTCAGCCCGAACTCGGCGAACGCCCGGCACAGCGACTCCACGGTGGCCAGCGTCTTGTCGTGCTCGCCGTCGCGGGCCGGCACCACCCGGTGCGGCACGCCCGGGTCGGGCGTCCATGCCGGCGGCCGGGCCGAGACCACCACGACCCGGCGGGCGCCGACGCGCGCCACCTCCGCCGCCAGCCGGTGCCGCACGCCGGGGCCGACGACCACCGGGTACGACCGGTCGCCCAGCTCCACGTCGACGGTACGGGCGCACACGCTGCCCTGGACGGTCATGCGACTCTCCCGGCGGTCGAGGAACCCACTGTCATCCGGCCCGTCCGGCGGGCGCGGGTACGCCCGGTCCGGCCATCCGCAACGCCAGCGCGGCCAGCGCGTCGACGGCCGGGTCGATGCCCCAACGGCAGTGGGTGAGCTGGGCGTGCGTGGCGATCAGGAAGCCGCGCGGGGCGGCCGGGTGGTCCTGCGCGGCCACCTCGTCCACCCGGTCCAGGTAGCGGCCCCAGGCCGCGGCCACCGGCTCCTCGGCCAACGGCAGGTCGGCGGCGGCCAGCACGATCTTGTCCGCGCCGGCCTGTGCCTGCGCGGCCAGGTCCCGGCGCTGCGCCCCGGTCAGCGGGCGGCTGCGGTCCTGCCAGTGCAGGAACAGGAAGGCCGGCCGGTCGCCGGCCGGCACCAACCCGCACAGGTGCCGCAGGTGCGTCACCGCCAGCGGCAGCTCCAGCCCGGCCAGCCAGGGCGGCTCACCGCCGAGCAGGGTCAGCGCCAGCTCGCTGCCGGCGTGTGCGAGCGGGCC
>NZ_CADEAU010000521.1 GCF_902825405.1 Micromonospora maritima
CGCCTGGGCCCCGGCCCGGCCGCAGGCACGCACGTCGGACACCAGCCGGTCCTGGTCGGACGCCGCCACACCGACCGCGCCGAGCCGGGCCCGCAGGTCGGCCGCGCCGGTGTCGACCGCGCCGGAGACCTGTCCGACGAGCACGCCGAAGAAGACCGTGCCCAGCACCGCGGCGCCGAGCGCGCCGCCGAACTGCTGGATCGCGGTCATGGTGCCGGAGGCGGAGCCGTATTCCTGCGGGCGCACCCCGGCGAGCACGATGTCGAAGAACGGGGACAGGAACAGGCCCAGGCCGGACCCGTAGACCAGCAGCGGCCCGGCGAGGTGCCACGGCGAGACGTCGGCGCCGTCGGCCCGCAGCACCAGCGCCACCGCGGCGAGGCCGACGAGCATCAGCAGGATGCCGAGTTGCAGGGAGCGGCGGCCCAGCCGGGCGGAGAGCCCGGCGCCGGCGAACGCGAAGCCGACCATGCTGCCGAGCGCCTGCGGCAGCACGGTCAGGCCGGCCTTCAGCGGGGAGTAGCCGAGCCCGACCTGGAGGAACACGGCGAGCACCAGGCCGAACCCGACCATCGACGTGAAGATGGCCAGCCCGGTGGCGAGGCCGCCGGTGAAGGCCCGGTTGCGGAACAGCGTCGGCACGATCAGCGGGTCGCCGCCGCGCCGGTGCACCCGCGCCTCGATCCGGGCGAACACCACGAAGAGCACCAGCGACAGCGCGATCATGGCGAACGCCCAGGCCGGCCAGCCCAGCTCCCGCCCCTGCACCACCGGGTAGACCAGCAGCAGCGCGGCCACGGCGGCGAGCAGCGCGCCGGGCACGTCCAGCCGCCGCGCGCCGCTGGTCTGTCCGCCGGGCAGGAAACGGGCGCCGGCGACCACGGCGAACAGCCCCAGCGGCAGGTTGATCAGGAAGATCATCCGCCAGCCGGTGCCCCACACGTCGGCGCTCACCAGGGCGCCGGCGAGCACCGGGCCGGCCACCGAGGCCAGCCCCATCGCCGGGCCGAACACGCCGAACGCCTTGGCCAGTTCCTGCGGCGGGAACATCGCCCGGATCACGCCCAGGCCCTGGGGCAGCATCACGGCGCCGAACAGGCCCTGCACCACCCGGGCGCCGACAAGCGTGCCGGGGGACGTCGCGACCGCGCAGAGCAGCGAGGCCACGGTGAACCCGGCCGCGCCGACCAGGAAGACCCGCTTGCGGCCGTACAGGTCGCCGAGTCGGCCACCGGTGATCAGGCCGGCGGCGAGGGCCAGGGTGTAGCCGGCGCCGAGCCACTGGATCAGCGCCGGCCCACCGCCCAGCTCCGCCCGGATGGACGGTGCCGCGATGTTGGTGACCAGCGTGTCGAGCAGGTCCATGATCGAGGCCAGCAGTACGACGGCGAAGGCGGGCCAGCGCCACCGGTAGGCTCCGCCGGCCACCGTCGACGCGGGCGCGAGGGCCACGTTGTCGGTCATGTCGTCCCGTTCGTCGGAGTGCCCCGGCGGGTGGGTGAACGCCCGCCGGGCGGGAGTAGCGAAAAAGTTCGAAAGTCGATACCTTCTAAGTCCGAAGTATTCGGGGTTCGGAGTGACCATGTCAAGGAGAACGCGGGACGAGGTGGTCTACGCGTTGATGCGGACCTGGCGGGCGTCGCGCCTGCAGACCGATCTGCTGGACGACGCCGCCTTCCACAAGATTGGCATCAACCGCACCGACGGGCGGTGCCTCGACGCCCTGAGCGAGGGGCCGATGCCGGCCAGCGTCCTGGCCCAGGCCTGCGGCATCAGCCCCAACGCGCTTACCACGGTCGTCGACCGGCTCGCCGAGCGGGGCCTGGTCGAGCGGGTCAAGGACCCGGCCGACAGGCGTCGCGTGCTGGTCCGCCTCACCCCGCTGGCCGACCACGTCAGCCAGCAGCTCTACGGGCCGGTGGTGGCGTGGTCGCTGCGCAACTTCGAGAAGTACTCCACCGAGGAACTCGAACTCATCGAGGGCTTCATCGACGCCGGCCGGCGGTTCCAGGCCGAGCACATGAGGTACATCGCCGCGCTGGAGCTGTCCTGGGACGTCCCGGACGACCCGACCGGCGCAACCCCCGCGCCGGGCTGAGCAACCGGCCCGGCCACCGACAAGCAGAGGGAGCAGAGCATGAGCAGCGCCATCGGAGAGGCCCGCCCCGCCCTGGGACGCCGGGCCACCCGGGCCGTGGTCGTCGTGGCGGCGGTGGTCGCCGCGGTCGTGGTGTTCGCCGTCGCCGACGCCGTGACCGGCGAGATCCGCGTACCGCAGCGACCCGCCTCGTCCGAGACCGAACCGCTGACCCTCAGCGCGGTCACCTTCGCCGCCGCGCTGGCCTGCCTGGCCGGCTGGGCGCTGCTGGCCGTGCTGGAACGCTTCACCGCCCCGGCCCGGGCCCGGGCGGTGTGGACCGGCGTCGCCCTGGCCGTGTTCCTGCTCAGCCTGCCCTACCTGCCGGGCTTCCGGCTGGCCGACCGGGTGGCGGTCGCGCTCGTGCACACCGCGCTGGCCGCCGTGCTCGTCCCGGGGCTGCGCCGCACCGTCCGGGCCGCCTGAGCGGCCGGGTGAGGAGAGGAGGAACGCCGTGCTCGTGGAGGTCTGGGCCGACATCATGTGCCCCTGGTGCTGGATCGGGAAGCGGAGGTTGGAACGGGCGTTGGCCGACCACGGCGACCCGGACACCCGGATCACCTGGCGGGCGTTCGAACTGCGGCCGGGCCACCGGCGTACCCCCGACCTCACGCTGGGCGAGGTGATGGTGCGCTGGCGCGGCCGCACGGAGGCGGAGGTGACCAAGCTCTTCGGCTGGATCCGCGCCCTGGGGGCGCAGGAGGGGCTGGAGCTGAACCTCGGCACCACCCGCCCGGTCAGTTCCTTCGACGCCCACCGGCTGTGCCACCTGGCCGACGCCGCCGGCTCCCGCGACGAGATGACCGAACGGCTGTTCCGGGCCCACCTGACCGAGAACGTCAACGTGGCCGACCACGACGTGCTGGTCGGCCTCGCCACCGAGGTCGGCCTGGACCCGGCGGCGGCCCGGCAGGTGCTCGCCGGTGACCGGTACGCGGCGCAGGTCCGCGCCGAGGCCGGCGCGCCCGGCGTCACCGGTGTGCCGACCGTGGTGGTCGACCGGCGGGAGCGGGCCACCGGCGCGTTGTCCGTGGACGACTACCGGGCGCTGCTCGCCCGGGCCGCCACGCCCAGCCGGCCGTGACGACGGCGCCGGCCCGGACGAGGTCCGGGCCGGCGCCGTGCGGGCGCGGCGGTCGCTCACCCGTCCAGTGGGGACAGGGCGAGCAGCGGCTCGTCGTACTCCACCGGGGCCCCGTCGGCGCGCAACACCTCGACGACGGTGCCGTGCGCGTCGGCGTGCACCGGGATCATCAGCTTCATCGCCTCGACGATGCCCACCTGCTGGCCCGGTTGGACGATGTCCCCCTCGGCGACGAACGGCTTCGCCCCCGGCTCCGGCGCCCGGTAGAAGACCCCCACGGTCGGCGCGCGCACCACGTGCCGGGCGGGCTCGTCACCGGCCGCGGTGACCGGCGCGGCCACGCCCACCGGGTCGGCG
>NZ_CADEAU010000522.1 GCF_902825405.1 Micromonospora maritima
CGCAGGGCGTGCAGCAGGCCGGCCGCCGAGAGCAGCAGGAGCAGGGCCGCGCCGAGGTACATGGCCAGGGCGCCCTGCTCGGCCTTGCGGCCGACCTCGGCCGGGTCGGCGGGGCGCAGCCCGAGGCAGAGCAGCATGTCGGTGCGGTAGCCGGGGGGCGCGACCGGCAGGTCCAGCGCGGCGGTCAGGGCGGCCCGGCGGGACACCACCCGGACCGAGGGGTTGGCCAACCGCAGCACCGAGGGGCAGAGCCGGGCCAGGTCGGCCGCGGCCAGCCGGACGCCGACCGGGTCGTCGGCCCAGTGTGCGCCGGCCACCTTGCCCAGCGTGGCGATCAGCTCCTCGAGGCGCGGCTCGTCGGCGGGCTGGCAGAGCACCGGCAGGTCGATCCGGCGGCGCCACTCGGGCACGGCCCAGAGCAGGCGCGCGGGCGCGGTGACCGGGAGCCCGAAGGCCCAGTCGGCGGGCTGACCGAGCCGGTGCACCCAGGAGCGGACGTCCCGGGCGGCCACCGAGACGTGCACCAGGCGGCCGTCGAACTCGGTCAGGTAGGCGCGGCGGGCCGCGTACGGGCCGGTGGGGCGGGCCGGCGAGGTCGTTCCGGGGGTACGGGTCACGCGGTCGTCGTCCGCGACGAGCACGTCCACGTCGACGTCGCTGTGCTCGGTGGCGGCCCGCCGCGCGTGGCTGCCGCGCAGCATGATCCCCACGACCGGCCGGTCCGCGGCCTGCCGGAGGCGGGCGGCCCAGTCGTCGAGGAATCCGGACTCGGGCAACGAAGCGGGACCCACCGCGACATGGTGCCGGAAGTCCGATCTTCGGCGCAATGCCCGATGGCGGACCGGGTGTCCGCTACTGGGCGGCTTCAGCCCAGTTCCTCCTCGGCCCTCCGGTACGCGTCGATCTTGTGGTCGAGGACGTTCAGGTCCTCGGTCAGCTCGGCCATCCGGGCCAGCACGCGGGCCCGGTGCGCCTCGAACAGCGCCCGCCGGGCGCCGAGCGTGCGGTCGCCCTGCCGGGCCAGCTCGGCGTAGCGCCGCATGTCCCGCACCGGCATGCCGGTCCGGCGCAGCCGGGTGAGCAGGAACAGCCAGTTGACGTCGTCGTCGGTGTAGCGCCGCCGACCGGCCGAGTCGCGCCCGACCGGGGCGACCAGGCCCTCCTGCTCGTACCAGCGCAGCGTGTAGGTGGTCAGCCCGACCCGCTCCGCCGCCTCGCCCACGCTGAGGCTCTTCTCCCGGATACCGATGTCCACCGGTCCAGGCTTCCAGTTCGAGCCCGCTCGAAGTCAAGCCCGTTGACGCACCGGAAGAATTCACCTAGCGTTGATTTCAACAGTTGATGAGTTATCGGAGGCCTACATGGACGACGCGGTGTCGGTCCGTGACCTGGTGGTCGAGCGCGGTGGACGGCGGGTGCTGCACGGCATCAGCTGCGCCGTGCCCCGGGGCACGGTCACCGGGCTGCTGGGTCCCAGCGGCAGCGGCAAGACCACCTTGATGCGCGCCGTCGTCGGGGTGCAGAGCGTGCGCTCCGGCGCGGTCGACGTGCTCGGCCGCCCGGCCGGATCGGCCGACCTGCGCCGCCGGGTCGGCTACCTGACGCAGGCGCCCAGCGTCTACGCCGACCTGACCGTCCGGGAGAACGCCCGCTACTTCGCCGTGCTGCACGGCCGGGGGCGCGCCGAGGCCGACCGGGCGGTGGCCGACGTCGGCCTGGCCACGGCCGCCGGCCAGCTGGTCGGCACGCTCTCCGGCGGTCAGCGCAGCCGCGCCTCGCTGGCCTGCGCCCTGGTCGGCGACCCGGAGCTGGTGGTGCTCGACGAACCCACGGTCGGCCAGGACCCGGTGCTGCGCGCCGACCTCTGGGCGCGGTTCCACGCCATGGCCGCCGCCGGCACCACCCTGCTGGTGTCCAGCCACGTGATGGACGAGGCGGCCCGCTGCGATCGGCTGCTGCTGATCCGCGAGGGGCGACTGGTCGCCGACGACACGCCGGCCGCGGTGCGCGCCGCCACCGGCGTGGACGACCTGGAGGAGGCGTTCCTGCGCCTGATCCGCGGCAGCGAGGAGGCCGACGCGTGAACCCGACGATCCTGACCGCCACCATCGGGCGGATCCTGCGCCAGCTGCGGCACGACCGGCGCACCGTGGCGCTGCTCGTCGTCGTGCCGCTCGTGCTGCTCACCCTGGTCTACTTCATGTACGTCGACCAGCCCACCCCACCCGGCGCGCCGAGCACCTTCGACCGGGTGGCGCTGATCATGCTGGGCTTCTTCCCGTTCATCATCATGTTCCTGGTGACCAGCATCGCCATGCTCCGCGAGCGCACCACCGGCACGCTGGAACGGCTGCTCACCACCCCGCTGGGCAAGCTCGACCTGCTCTTCGGCTACGGCATCGCGTTCGGCCTGGCCGGGGTGGTGCAGTCCACCGTCGCCTCGCTGGTGGCCTACCAGGTGTTCGGGTTGGACACCGCCGGCAGCCCGTGGCTGGTGGTGCTGATCGCCGGGGTGAACGCGGTGCTGGCCGTGGCGCTCGGGCTGTTCTGCTCGGCCTTCGCCCGCACCGAGTTCCAGGCCGTGCAGTTCATGCCGGTGGTGGTCGCCCCACAGCTGCTGCTCTGCGGGCTGTTCGTGCCGCGCGGCCAGATGGCCGGCTGGCTCCAGGCGATCAGCGACGTGCTGCCGCTGTCGTACGCGGTCGAGGCGCTCCAGGAGGTCGGCGCGCACGCCGAGCCGACCGGCACCATGTGGCGCGACGTGGCGATCGTGACCGGCGCGGCGCTCGCGGCGCTGGTGCTGGCCGCCGCGACGCTGCGCCGGCGCAGCGGATGAGGGCACGACGCACCGGCCGGCGGCCCGGCAACCCGGACACCCGGGAGTCGATCCTGGCCGCCGCCCGGGCCGCGTTCGCCGAGCGGGGCTTCGACGCCACCCCGATCCGGGCGGTCGCCGCCGCCGCGGGGGTGGACCCGGCGCTGGTGCACCACTACTTCGGCACCAAGGAGGACCTGTTCCGGGCCGCGATGGCGATCCCGATCGACCCGGCCGAGCTGGTGCCGCGGGTGCTGGCGGGCGGCCGGGACGAGGTCGGCGAACGGCTGGTCCGCACGTTCCTGGGCGTCTGGGACTCCCCTGCGGGGACCGCCGCGGTGGCCCTGCTCCGCTCCGCGGTGAGCAACCAGTGGACCGCCCGCCTGCTGCGCGAGTTCCTGACCACGCAGATCCTGCGCCGGGTCCTCGACCGGCTCGACCTCGACCCCGCCGAGGCCCCGCTGCGCGGCGCGCTGGTGGCCACCCAGGTCGCCGGCCTGGCCATGATGCGCTACGTGATCCGCCTGGAACCGGTCGCGTCCGCGACGCCGGACACGCTGGCCGCCACGATCGGCCCGACCGTTCAGCGCTACCTCACCGGCCCGCTGGACGAGCGCTGAGCCGAGCGGCAGCCGACGAGCGCCCGGCCGGGCCGACGTTCCCCGCGGCGGGCGGCGGCGGGGCGACGTCGACGGCGGGCGTCGGCGGCAGGCGGCAGGCGGCTGCCGCATCGGGCGGCATGGGGCAGTCGCGCC
>NZ_CADEAU010000523.1 GCF_902825405.1 Micromonospora maritima
GGACGCGCCGGTGGCCGCGGCGCCGTCGCTCACCGACGAGACCGGGGGCGCACCCTCGGCCGACGCGCTCGTGCCCGGCTCGGCCAGCCCCTCGGCGTCGCCGAGCACCGTCAAGCCGAGCCCGACGAGGAAGGTCACGCCGAAGCCGGCCCGGACCACCGCCCCGTCGCGACAGCTGGAGCGCAGCAGCACGCCGAGCGGCACCGCCGCCCGGACCACCGCCTCGGGCGGCCTGAGCGCCGAACTCCAGCAGGTCGTCACGCTGGTGAACCAGGAGCGGGCCAAGGCCGGCTGCAAGGCGCTGAGCGTCGACTCCAAGCTGACGCTCGCCGCCCAGCGGCACAGCCAGGACCAAGCCGACCACAAGAAGATGTCGCACGACGGCAGCGACGGAAGCGACGTGGGCGACCGGCTCGACCGGGCCGGCTACGCCTGGCGGGCGTACGGCGAGAACGTGGCCTGGAACCAGCAGAGCCCGGCCGCGGTGATGGACGCCTGGATGAACTCCCCCGGTCACCGGGCGAACATCCTGAACTGCTCGTTCACCGAGATCGGGGTGGGCGTGGCGCGCAGCAACGGGCCGTACTGGACGCAGGACTTCGGCACCCCGCGCTGAGTCGGCGCGTCGTGACCGGGTCGGCGTTCGTTGACCGGTCGGGGGCGGCGTCGGGCCGCCCGCGTCCGGGGAGCTGTCGATGCGGATCCGGCCGGTGTGTGCCGTGCCGCGCTCCCGGCCGGCCCGCGTCCGCCGACGTGGACCGCGCCGGGGCGTGGCGCTGGCGCTGACCGCGCTGTTCCTCGTCCCGGTCCCGGCATGCCGTCGGCCGGTCACGGTCCCGCCCGGCGCCCCCACCCCCTGGCCGGCCGCACTGGCCGACCGGTGGCGGTGGCAGTGGCAGCTCACCGGGCCGGTGGACGTGACCGTGGACGCCGACGTCTTCCTCCTCGACCCGGTTGCCACCACCTCGACCGAGACCGCCGCCCTGCGGGCCAAGGGTCGCCGGCTGGTCTGTCAGGTCCGCGTCGGCACGTACGCGACAGGCGACCCGGACGCCGCCCGCTTCCCCGCCGCGGTGCGCGGGGCGGCGGTGCCGGGGCGGGCCGGGAGCCGGTTCCTGGACGTCCGACGGTGGGACTCGCTCGCGCCGGTGCTGGCCGACCGGTTCCGACTCTGCCGGGGCAAGGGCTTCGGCGCGGTGGCGCTGGCCGACGCGGACGGCTACCGGCACCGCAGCGGCTTCCCGCTCGGCTTCGACGACCAGTTGCTGTTCAACCGCCGCCTGGCCGGCCTGGCCCGGCAGCTCGACCTGTCCCCCGGCCTCGTCGACGACCTGGCGCAGGTGGCCGCGCTCGCGCCCGACTTCGACTTCGCGGTCAACCAGGAGTGCGTACGCCGGCGCGAGTGCGCGAAGCTGCTGCCGTTCGCCGACGCGCACAAGCCGGTGTTCCACGTCGAGTACACCGGCGACCCGGTCGACTTCTGCGTCACCACGGTCGGCTACGGCTTCGCCTCGATCCGCAAGGACCGGCGGCTGGACGCCTGGCGGGAGCCCTGCCCCCTGCCGTGACAGGACGCCGTCCCCGCCGGTGTGGGCGGGGACGGCGTCGGCCGTGAGGGGTTCAGCCGGCGGTCGCGCCGGTGGCCGGAGTGGGCGTGCCGGCGCCACGCTGCGACGGCAGATCGGGGTGTTCGGCGCTGAGCGGGGTGGCCAGGTCCTCCAGGGACTTGCCCTCGGCCTTGACGCCGAGACCCAGCTCCACCAGACCGCCAATGATCATGATGGTGGCGCCGATGACGAAGGCCAGCACGGTGTCGCCGACCTGGCCGCTGCCGACCAGCTTGGCGAAGAGCAGCGGGCCGGTGATGCCGCCGGCGGCGGTGCCGATCGCGTAGAAGAAGGCGATCGCCATGGCCCGGGTCTCCATCGGGAAGATCTCGCTGACCGTCAGGTACGCGGCACTGGCGCCGGCCGAGGCGAAGAAGAGCACCACGCACCAGCAGGCGGTCATGGTGACCGCGGTGAGCACGCCGGAGTGGAACAGCCAGGCGGTGCCGAGCAGCAGCACACCCGAGCCGATGTACGAGCCGGCGATCATCGGCACCCGACCCACGGTGTCGAAGAGCCGACCCAGCAGCAGCGGCCCGAGCAGGTTGCCGACCGCGATCACCGCGAAGTAGTAGCCGCTGTTGCCCGGCGGGACGTCGAAGAAGGTCTGCAGGATCTGGGCGAAGCCGAACGTGATCGCGTTGTAGAGGAACGCCTGGCCGATGAAGAGGGAGAAGCCCAGCGTGGCCCGCTTCGGGTAGCGCCGGAACAGCGTCTTCGCGATCTCCAGGAAGTTCGTGCTCTTGCGCTGCCGGATCTCGATGTAGTTGTCGGCCTCGGCGAGCTCCTTGCCGGTCTCCCGCTTCACCTCGGCCTCGACCGAGTCGACGAGGTGGTTCGCCTCGTCCGCCCGGCCGTGGATGAACAACCAGCGCGGACTCTCCGGCACGTGCCGGCGGACCAGCAGGATCACCACGCCGAGCACCGCGCCCAGGCCGAACGCCACCCGCCAGCCGAGGTTGGTCGGCAGGCCGTTGAGCAACGGTACGGTCAGCAGCGCGCCGAGTGCCGCGCCGAGCCAGAACGTGCCGTTGATGATGATGTCGATCCGGCCGCGGTGGCGGGCCGGGATCAACTCGTCGATCGCCGAGTTGATGGCCGCGTACTCGCCGCCGATGCCCATGCCGGTGAGGAACCGGAACAGGAAGAACCACCAGGTGTCGAACGAGAGCGCGGTCAGCGCGGTGGCGACCAGGTAGAGCCCGAGGGTCAGCAGGAACAGCTTCTTGCGGCCGAACCGGTCGGTGAGCCACCCGAAGAAGAGCGCGCCGGTGCAGGCGCCGGCCACGTAGAGGGCGGCGGCGAGGCCGGTGACCTGGCTCTGGGTGATGTTCAGCCCGCTACCCGGCTCGGCCAGCTTGCCGGAGAGGTTGCCGACGATGGTCACCTCGAGGCCGTCGAGGATCCACACCGTGCCCAGGCCGATCACGATCATCCAGTGCCAGCGGGACCACGGCAGCCGGTCGAGGCGGGCCGGGACGTTGGTCCGTACGGTGTCGGTCGACACGTCGGTGCTCATGACGCGCTCCCGTGGGATGGGGATGCCGGGGCGCGACGACGGGCCGCCGGCGTGAGCTGTTCGTCCATGGCGGCCCACATGCCCCGCTGCCCGCGGCGTTAATCCTGTCCGTTCCCGCCCTCCGCCGCGCCTCTCCGCAGGCGGCGTGCCGGCTGTGGTGCGGCAGGAAGGAAGTGCGGAGAGCGATATACCTCAGCGTCATAATTATGACTCTGAGGTATATCGCCGAGAACGAATGTCTTCCCGATGGCCGGCACGGCTGGGGGCAGGCCGGCCAGGTCGCGGCGGACCGGCGCCGGACCCGAGCCCGGACCGGATCACGGACAGCGCCCCGACCGAGAGCGGCCGGGGCGCTGCATCGGTCGGCTCAGCGGGCGCCGACCAGCTCCGGGGCCGGCGC
>NZ_CADEAU010000524.1 GCF_902825405.1 Micromonospora maritima
GTCGCGACGGGCCCGGCAGGCTCGACGGGCCCGGCAGGCTCGACGGGCTGGACCGGCTGGGCGTCCTGGACGGGCTGGGCGGCCGGCTTCGGCGGCTGGGCGGGCCGGCGCAGGAAGAGCACGAGCACCGGCACCGCGTACGCGACCCAGGCGACCAGTTCCAGCACGGTCGGCGCGGCGGTGATGTTGAACATGCCGGCGAGCAGCGCGCCGTACCAGGCGTTCGGGTCCAGCGTGGCGGAGATGTCGAAGGCCTGGTCGTTCAGGCCGGGCAGCACGCCGGCCTCCTGGAAGTCGTGCACGCCGTACTTGAGGATGCCGGCGGCGACCAGGATCAGCAGCGCGCCGGTCCAGGTGAAGAACCGGCTCAGGTTGATCTTCAGCGCGCTGCGGTAGAGCCCGAAGCCGATCACCACGGCGGTGACGATGCCGCCGATCAGGGCGAGCAGCGAGCCGGCGCCGGTGCCGCCGGCCACGCTCTCGGCGGCAGCGTAGAAGATCAGCGCGGTCTCGAGTCCCTCCCGGACGACCGCCAGGAACGCCATGCCGGCCACCGCCAGCGACCCGACGGCCAGCGCCTCGGTCAGCTTGCCGCGCAGCTCACCGGCGATCGAGCGGGCGGCCTTGCGCATCCAGAAGATCATCCAGGTCACGAAGACCACGGCGGCGACCGAGGTCACCGCCTCGAAGAACTCGCGCGACTCGGAGGTGCGCAACAGCGAGGTCGAGGTGTACTGGATCAGCGAGCCGAAGATGACGGAGAGCGCCACGGCCGCGCCGACACCGGCCCAGACCTGGGGCAGACGGTCACGCCGCTGCGACTTCACCAGGAAGGCGACCAGGATGCTGACCACCAGGGTCGCTTCCAGGCCCTCCCGCAGGCCGATCAGGTACGTGGCGAACATCCGTTACTCCGTAGTCGGTCAGGCATGCCTCAGTTAACTTAGGGCAGCCATACCTTGCTCCTGATCCAGGGGTGACGTCAAGTTGTTCAGGGCAACGTCACCCTGGTCGACGGATGCCCGACACCCGCCGGACGGCCCGCGTACGCGAAAGGGACCGGGACGGCCGCGCGGCGGCCGACCCCGGTCCCCTCCGGGAGTGCGGGACTCAGTAGCGGTAGTGGTCCGACTTGAACGGGCCCTCCGGAGACACGCCCAGGTAGGCGGCCTGCTCCTTGGAGAGCGTGGTCAGCTTCGCGCCGAGCGCGTCCAGGTGCAGCCGGGCGACCTTCTCGTCCAGGTGCTTGGGGAGCACGTAGACGCCGATCGGGTATTCCTCGGTCTTGGTGAACAGCTCGATCTGGGCGATCGTCTGGTTGGCGAACGAGTTCGACATCACGAAGCTCGGGTGACCGGTGGCGTTGCCCAGGTTCAGCAGGCGGCCCTCGGAGAGCACGATGATGGCGTGGCCGTCGTCGAAACGCCACACGTCGACCTGCGGCTTGATGTTCTCCCGGGTCACGTCGCTGCGCTTGGCCAGGCCGGCCATGTCGATCTCGTTGTCGAAGTGGCCGATGTTGCCGACGATGGCCTGGTGCTTCATCCGGGCCATGTGCTCGTTGGTGATGACGTCGAAGCAGCCGGTCGCGGTGATGAAGATGTCCGCCTGCTCGACCACGTCGTCGAGCGTGGCGACCTGGTAGCCGTCCATCGCCGCCTGGAGCGCGCAGATCGGGTCGACCTCGGTCACCACGACCCGGGCGCCCTGGCCGCGCAGCGACTCGGCGCAGCCCTTGCCGACGTCGCCGTAGCCCATGACGACAGCCATCTTGCCGCCGATCAGCACGTCGGTGGCGCGGTTGATGCCGTCGATGAGCGAGTGGCGGCAGCCGTACTTGTTGTCGAACTTGCTCTTGGTCACCGAGTCGTTGACGTTGATGGCCGGGAAGAGCAGCGTGCCGGCGCGGTGCATCTCGTAGAGCCGGTGCACACCGGTGGTGGTCTCCTCGGTGACGCCCTTGATGCCGGCGGCGATCCGGGTCCAGCGCTCGCCGTCCTCGGCGAGCGAGCGGTGCAGCAGCTCGAGGATGACCGCGTACTCCTCGGAGTCGGCGGACTCGACCGGCGGCACGACGCCCGCCTTCTCGAACTCGGCACCCTTGTGGACGAGCAGGGTGGCGTCGCCGCCGTCGTCCAGGATCATGTTCGGGCCCTGGCCGTCGGGCCACATCAGCACCTGCTCGGTGCACCACCAGTACTCCGGCAGCGTCTCGCCCTTCCAGGCGTAGACCGGGACGCCCGCCGGGGCCTCCGGGGTGCCCTCGGGGCCGACCACGATCGCCGCGGCGGCGTGGTCCTGGGTGGAGAAGATGTTGCAGGACGCCCAGCGGACCTGCGCGCCGAGCGCGACCAGGGTCTCGATCAGGACAGCGGTCTGGACGGTCATGTGCAGCGAACCGGTGATGCGGGCGCCGGCCAGCGGCTGCGCCTCGGCGAACTCACGCCGGATCGACATCAGGCCGGGCATCTCGTGCTCGGCGAGGCGGATCTCCTTGCGTCCGAACGCGGCGAGCGACAGATCCGCCACCTTGTAGTCGCCCTCGGCGAGGGTGCTCGGCCGGGGGCCGGACGACGAGCCGCTGGTGGCAGCCGGAAGCGTGCTGGTCATGGAAGCTCCTGTCGAAGGAAGTGCTGCGCAGCCTTCCACCTTACGCGCGTGGGCCCGCTCACCCGGTGCCGGTTGACGGACCGGACGGCGGTCGGCCGTCGGACAGCGCACGGGGCGGTCGGTCGTGAACGGACTTTCCGTCCACGGCCCGGCCGCCCCGTGCATCCCCCCGGTTTGGTTCCCCGCGCGTTCCCGGACCTTCGTCGCGACAACGCTGCGTACCCATAGAGTCACACTGAGCGACGAGACCGTCAAGCCGTTTCGGGAAAGTCGGACCTGAGCCGATCAGCGCAGGCCGCAGGTGGCCACGAACGCCTCGCCGTCCCCGCCGAGCGCCAACGGCCCGCCCGCCGCCGTACCGACCGCCGCCTGCCCCGCGGCGAGCGTCACCACGCCGACCCCGTCGTCCACGGTCAGCTTGCCCGACCGGCAGAGCACCACCCGGGGGCCGGGCAGCGTCAGCCGCACGCCCGGCGACCCGGCGGCCACCTCCACCCGGTGCAACGCGAAGTCCTCCACCGGCACCGGCCAGGTGAGCACCCCGGGCGCCACCGGCTCCGGCCGCACCACCGGGTCGGCCAGCACCTCGAACCGCAGCACCCGCACCAGTTCGTCCACGTCGACCCGCTTCGGGGTCAGCCCGCCGCGCAGCACGTTGTCGCTGGCCGCCATGATCTCCACACCGGTGCCGCGCAGGTAGGCGTGCAGGTTGCCGGCCGGCATCCAGATCGCCTCGCCGGGCGCCAGCCGGACGTGGTGCAGCAGCAGCGCCACCACCACGCCCGGGTCGGCCGGATAGCCGGCGGCCAGCGTCCGCACCAGCGCCGCATCCGGCGAGGCGGAGCCGGCGGCCGCCGCCGACACGGCCGCCACCAGCCCGGCGCGCTCCGCGTCCGGCCA
>NZ_CADEAU010000525.1 GCF_902825405.1 Micromonospora maritima
CGATCTAGCGGATGGCGCAGCCAGGCCCGGCGGAACTCGTGCCGGCGGCGCGCGAGCGGCTCGGGCATGGGGACCAGGCGCACCTCGGCGTCGCCGAGCCGCCAGCTCTGCGGCTGGCCCACCGGCGCGCGGCCGAGCAGCACGACGTCCCAGCCGGCCTCGGCGGCGGAGCGCGCCGCCTTCTGCACCCGGGAGTCCCCGATGACCCCGTTGTCCACCAGCATGACGACCCGTCCCCGGGTGGTCGCCGCTGCGGTCGTGCCGTCAGATCCCATTCCTGCCCGTTTCGTCGTCGCCAGCACCGCGCCCGCGGACCCGAGCGAGTCTACGACAACGGCTTCGGCCGGAACGCCCGCCCGCGTCGGCGGTCCGCGACCCGGCGCGCCGATTGCTACCCTCCTTCCTGTTCAACGACCGGTGGCCGCTGCGGGTCGTCTGCCGGGTCCCCGGCCACGTCGCGCGTGCCCTCCGGATCGTCCCAGCTCAGCGCGGACGGGATCGCACAATGGACGTGGTGACGACCGAGGAACCGAGCCGGCCGGCGCCGGCACCGGCGACGGTGCCGGCGGATTCCGACCCGCCCCGCCCGGACCGGCTCCGGTGGTTGCGGGTTGCGGTCCGCGACGCCCTGCCGGCCCTCGCCGTCTACCTCCTGATCCGAGCCGTCGGTGTGCTGGCCGTCTACGTGTGGGCCCGCGCGTCGGGCGTGTCGCCGGTGCAGCGGCTCACCCGGTCGGACGCGACCTACTACCTGTCGATCGCGCAGCACGGCTACGACGGGTACGCACGTGTGCAGAGCGACATGGCCTTCTTCCCGCTCTACCCCGGCCTGGTCGGGCTGGTGGAGCGGCTCTCCCCGCTCACCGCGCGTGGCGCCGGGCTGGTCGTGGCCGGGCTGGCCGGGCTGGCCGCCGCCTGGGCGCTGTACGCGATCGGGTCGTACCTGTACGACCGGCGCACCGGGGTGGTCCTCGCCGCGCTCTGGGCGGCGCTGCCGCACGCCGTGGTGGAGTCGATGGCCTACAGCGAGACGCTCTTCACCGCGCTGGCCGCCTGGACGCTCTACGCGCTGCTGCGCCGCCACTGGCTCACCGCGGGCGTGCTCTGCCTGTTCGCCGGCCTGACCCGGCCGACCGCCTCGTCGCTGATCCCGGTGGTCGGGCTGGCCGCGCTGATCGCGGTCGTCCGACGCCGCGACGGCTGGCGGCCCTGGGTCGCCATGCTGCTCGCCCCGGCCGGCTGGCTCGGCTACCTGGCCTGGGTCGGCGTCCAGACCGGGCGGCCGGACGGCTGGTTCCACATCCAGTCCGCCGGCTGGCGCAGCCACTTCGACTTCGGCGTCTACACGTTCCAGCGGGCGCGGGAGGTGCTGGCGGAGCCGGCCGCGCCGCAGATGCTGGTGGTGAGCGTGGTGCTGGTGCTGTCGCTGATGTTCCTGGTGCTGGGCGTGCTGGACCGGCAGCCCTGGCAACTGCTGCTGTTCAGCGGGCTGATGCTTGTCACCACGCTGGGCGCGGCGGGCTACTACCGCTCCAAGGCCCGGTTCCTGCTGCCGGCGTTCGCGCTGCTGCTGCCGGCGGCGGTCGGGCTGGCCCGGGCCGGTCGGGCCCGGGCCGTCACCGTGCTGGTGGCGCTGACCGCCTTCTCCACCTACTTCGGCGGCTACCTGCTGCTGATCTGGACCCGATCGCCGTGACGCTCAGCGGGTGAGCGGGCGCACGTCCCACAGCCACACGTCGGCCACCCGCTGCCCCGGCCCGTAGAGCGCGTCCAGCACCACCTTGAGGTCGTCGTGGCGGCGGGCGCGGTCCGGCAGCGCCACCGCGTCGGCCTTCCAGTGCCGCACGTCGGCGCGGGCCTGCTCGACCTCGGCCGGGCCGACCGCGGTGTCCCGCTGGCCGCGCGACACGGCGGTGAGCAGCTTCGCGGTCGGCTGCGGCTCGACGCCCCAGCGGCCGGTGGCGTCGGTCTTGGAGACCGGCGCGAGGAAGTAGCCCTCCGGCACGGCGAAGCCGGCCAGCGCGGCGGAACTCCAGTACAGCGACGTCATGCCGTCGACCGGAACCGGCACCAGGGTGCGGCCGGGCGCGACGTGGTCCTTCCAGACGCCGGCGGTGACGAAGTCCGGCACCGGGTTGCGCCCCCGCGCCTCCAGCGGCGTGGGCAGGATCGGCAGCAGCGCCGCGAGCAGGGCGACCGCGGCCAGCCGGGGCACCAGTCGGCTCTGCCCGGCCTCGCCCAGCCGCAGCCGGGCCACCCGGTCCCCGGCCACCGCGAACAGCACGCCGAGCGCCACCGTGGTGATCAGCGCGAACCGGGAGACCACCACCGAGTCGAACACCGGCAGCTCGGAGACCAGGGCGAACGGCGCCGGCACGTCGGTGCGGCGGGTGCCCACGGTCCAGGTGGTGCCGATCGAGAAGACCGCCGAGATCGCGGCCACCACGGCGAGCACCCGGACCACGATCTCGCGGCGCAGCCACCAGGCGGCGCCCAGCGCGAGGACCACCACCGACCAGCCGTAGAAGCTGGCCTGCTCGGTGGTGTTCGGGCCCCAGCGCAGGGCGCTGGTGGGGCTGCCGGCGACCGACTCGGTGGCGTAGCGCACGAACGAGCCGACGGTGAGCGCGTAGACGTCCGGGTTGCCCGGGTGACCGATGCGGTGCTGCGGCCCGGCGAACTGCATCCACAGCGGGTACGCCGCCGCGGCGCCCACCAGGACGCCGGTCACGGCGAGCCCGCCGAGCAGCGGGCGGGCCCGGCGCAGCGCCTCACGCGGCCGGAAGATCACGTAGCCGACGACAAGCATGAGGCAGCCGAGCGCGGCCAGGAAGAGGATCTCCAGGCTGACGAAGAACTGCGCCACCACCAGAGCGCCGAGCACCAGCCCGTTGCGCAGCGGCCGGCCGTCGCGGGCCAGCGCGACCACCCGCCAGACGATGAACGGCACCAGCCACTGGGCGGTGATGTGCGGGTGCCCGTTGCTGTGCGAGACCAGCGCGGGCGCGAACGCGCAGAACAGGCCGCCGGCGAAGGCCGCCACCCGGGAGGTGACCAGGTGCCGGGACAACACGTGGTACCAGGCGTAGCCGGTGCCGGCCAGGTTGAGCGTGATGAACAGCAGGTAGGAGAAGGACGCGCCGAACAGCAGGGTCACCGGCGACAGCACGAGCCCGGGCAGCTGCATGCCGACGTTGGTCATCAGGTTCACGCCGTCGGGGGCGTTCTGCAGCGTGGTGAAGAACGGGTTCTCCAGGTGGCTCACGGCGTGCGCGGCGTAGGCCAGCATCCACTCGTTGAAGCCCTGGTCGTTCGGGCGGCTGCCGAGCAGCCGGCCGTCGTGGTCCAGCCACCCGCGCCCGGTCACCCAGAACGCGCCGGCCAGGAAGATCGCCGCGACCAGCAGGTCCGGCCGCCGCCGGCGCCACCGTCCCCCGGCGTCGTCGGGCCGGTCGGCCGGCTCGGGCGTCGACGTCGGCCG
>NZ_CADEAU010000526.1 GCF_902825405.1 Micromonospora maritima
GGCCGTGTTCCCCGCGACCGGCCGGGACGACCTGCTGGCCGCGCTGCGGGCGCTCGCCGCCGGTACGCCGCAGGCCGGCACCGTGACCGGGCAGGCCACCGACCGGCAGGGCCTCGCCGTGCTCTTCTCCGGCCAGGGCGCGCAGCGCCCCGGCATGGGCCGCGACCTGTACGCGGCCTTCCCGGTGTTCGCCGCCGCGCTGGACGAGGTGTGCGGTCACCTCGACCCGCTGCTGCCGCGGCCGTTGAAGCCGGTGCTGTTCGGCGACGGTGACCTGCTGGACCGCACCGAGTTCACCCAGGCCGGCCTGTTCGCGGTCGAGGTGGCGCTGTTCCGCCTGGTCGAGTCGTTCGGGGTGACCCCGGACGCCGTCGGCGGCCACTCGATCGGTGAGATCACCGCCGCGTACGTGGCCGGGGTGCTGTCGCTGGCCGACGCGTGCGCGCTGGTCGCCGCGCGGGGCCGGTTGATGCAGGCGCTTCCCGACGGCGGCGGCATGCTCGCGGTCGCCGCGCCGGAACCCGAGGTGGCCGCGTCCATCGCCGACCGGGCGGACGTGGGCATCGCGGCGGTCAACGGCCCGACGTCGGTCGTGGTGTCCGGCCCGGCCGACGCGCTGACCGCGCTGGAGCACACCTGGCGCGACCGGGGCGTCCGGGTCCGCCGGTTGACCGTGTCGCACGCGTTCCACAGCCCGCTGATGGAGCCGATGCTCGCCGAGTTCCGCACCGTCCTGGCCGGACTGACGTTCAGCGCGCCGAGCCTCCCGGTCGTGTCCAACGTGACGGGTACGGTCGCCGACCCGGCGGAGCTGACCACCGTCGACTACTGGGTGCGGCACGTCCGCCAGGCGGTCCGCTACGCCGACGGGATCACCGCGTTGCGCGACGCCGGGGTGGACACGTTCCTGGAGATCGGGCCACAGAGCGTGCTCACGGCGCTGACCGCCGAGATCCTGCCCGAGGACGACGCCGTGCTGGCCGTGGCCGTGCAGCGCCGCGACCGGGACGAGACCGCCGCGCTGCTGGCCGGGCTGGCCGAGCTGCACGCGCACGGCGTACCCGTCGACTGGACGCCGTGGTTCACCGGCACCGACGCCACCCGGGTCGACCTGCCCACCTACGCGTTCCAGCACCAGCGCTACTGGCCCGAGGCGGGTGGCGGCTGGACCGGCGACGTCACCGCGGTCGGCCTGCGACCCGCCCGCCACCCCCTGCTCGGCGCCGCCGTCGGCGTCGCCCACGCCGAGGGCTTCCTGTTCACCGGTCGGCTGTCCCGGCGCACCCACCCCTGGATCGCCGACCACGTCGTGTTCGACACCGTGCTGCTGCCCGGCACCGGCTTCGTCGAACTCGCCCTCCAGGCCGGCGCGCACGTCGGCGCCGACCACGTCCGCGAGCTGACCCTCGAAGCGCCGCTGATCCTGCCCGAGACCGGTGGCGTGGACATCCAGCTCTGGATCGGCCCGGCCGACGAGACCGGTTGCCGGTCCGTCTCACTGCACTCCGCGCCCGACGACGAGCGCACCGACCGGGAGTCCGCCGACGGCGACCGGGCCTGGACCCGCAACGCCAGCGGCGTCCTCGCCGACGGCCCGGCCCGACCCGGCGTGCCCGGCTGGTCCGACCTGACCGCCTGGCCGCCGCCGGACGCCGTCGAGGTGCCCACCGACCAGCTCTACCCGCACCTCGCCGCCCAGGGCTACGACTACGGCCCGTCCTTCGTCGCGCTGCGTACCGCCTGGCGACGCGGCGACGACCTCTTCGCCGACCTGGTGCTGCCCGAGACGCCGGCCGGCGAGGCCGGCGGGTACGGCGTGCACCCGGCGCTGCTCGACGCCGCCCTGCACACGCTCGGCCTCACCAGCGCCGCCGGCGACCCCACCGGGCCCGGCCTGCCCCCCGGCCACGGACGGCTGCCGTTCTCCTGGAACGACATCGCGCTGCACGCCGCCGGGGCGGCCGCCGCCCGGGTACGGGTGCGGCACACCGGCGCCGACAGCGTCTCCCTGCTCCTCGCCGACGTCACCGGCGCCCCGATCGCTTCGGTCGGCTCACTCGTGCTGCGCCCGGTCACCGCCGACCAGCTCCGCAGCGCCGGCGGCGGCGGACCCGAGTCGCTGTACCGGGTGGACTGGACGCCGCTCGCCCTGCCCGCCGCGCCGTCGGCCGCCGCCTGGGCGGTCCTCGACACCGGCACCGGGCTCGCCGACGCGGTCGCCGCCACCGGGACGGCGGTCACCGCGTACCCCGGTCTCGGGGCCCTGACCGCCGCGCTGGACGACGGCGCCGACGCACCCGGCGTGCTTGTCGCGCCGTTCCTCGACCCGCCCGGCGGGCGCGAGGTGCCCCGGTGGGTCGCCGAGGTGACCCACCGGGCGCTCGACCTGCTCCAGAAGTTCCTCGCCGACGACCGGTACGACGCCACCCGCCTGGTCGTGCTCACCCGGGGCGCGGTCGCCACCGGCCCGGACGACGACCTCACCGACCTGGCCGGCGCCGCCGTCATCGGCCTGCTGCGTTCCGCCCAGTCGGAGAACCCCGGCCGCTTCGTGCTCGTCGACACCGACGACCCGGCCGGCGTCGCCGCCGCGCTCGTGCCGGCGCTGGACACCGACGAACCGCAGGTCGTCGTCCGGGCCGGCGTCGCCTCCGGCGCCCGGCTGACCCGGGTGCCCGCGCCCGCCGACCCGACCGGCACGCCGTTCGACGCCGACGGGACCGTGCTGGTCACCGGCGCCACCGGCACGCTCGGCCAGCTGATGAGCCGGCACCTGGTGACCCGTCACGGCGTGCGGCACCTGCTGCTCACCAGCCGGCGCGGCCGGGACGCCGCCGGCATCGGTGAGCTGTGCGCCGAGCTGACCGCGCTGGGCGCCACCGTGACGGTCGCCGCCTGCGACGTCGCCGACCGGGACGCGGTCGCCGCGCTGCTCGCCGACCTCCCCGCCGACCAGCCGCTCACCGCCGTGGTCCACGCCGCCGGGGTACGCGACGACGGCGTGATCTCCTCGCTCACCCCGGACCGGGTCGACGCGGTGCTGCGCCCGAAGGTCGACGCCGCCTGGCACCTGCACGAGCTGACCGCCGACCTCGGCCTCACCGCGTTCGTGTCGTACTCCTCGCTCGCCGCCACCGCCGGCGGCCCGGGCCAGGGCAACTACGCCGCCGCCAACGCGTTCCTCGACGGGCTCGCCCACCACCGCCGGGCCCGGGGACTGGCCGCGCTCACCCTGGCCTGGGGCCTGTGGGCCGACCGCAGCGGCATGACCACCGAGCTGGACGACGTCCACCTCAACCGGATCTCCCGCTCCGGTGTGTCCGCGATGGAGGCGGAGGAGGGTCTGGCGCTGTTCGACGCCGCCTGTCGGGTGCCGGCCGCCGCGCTGGTGCCGGCCCGCCTCGACCTGGCCGCCATGCGGGCCCAGTTCGCCGGCGCCGTCCCGCCGCTGTACCGGGCGCTGATCCGGGTCGGCCGG
>NZ_CADEAU010000527.1 GCF_902825405.1 Micromonospora maritima
TTTTTTAATGATACGGCGACCACCGAGATCTACACCGCTCTGAACACTCTTTCCCTACACGACGCTCTTCCGATCTCAGGTCGGCGGCCTCCCGCTCGACGGCGGTCGGGTCGGGCGTCGCCGTGCCGTCCGGCGCGGTCCGCAGCCGGAGGAACTCCCCGAGGTGCAGCGCGTCCAGCCGGATCTGGTCCCACTCCCTACCGGCTCCGGCGACGCCCTCCGCGCGGGCGGCCAGTCGACCCAGCCGCAGGGCCAGCTCGTCCAGGCAGGCGTCCACCTGGCGCCGGTCGTAGCCGCTCTCCACCACCGAGAACCTCATCTGTCGCCCCCCAGGCAGCCGCCGTACGTCCCACCTGACGATCCTGGGCCGTGGGCGAACCCGGAGGCGGTTCGCGGAAAATGTTCAGCATCCGGACGCCCGGACTTCCCGGCCCCTACTGGTGCTTGGGGAGCACGACCACCCGACCGAAGAACTCGTCGATCCGGCGCACCACGTCGTTGAAGTCGTCCAGGTCGATCGGCTTCGTCACGTACGCGTTGGCCTGGAGGGTGTAGCTGCTGACCACGTCGGTGTCGGCGTTGGAGGTGGTCAGCACCACGATCGGGATGGTCCGCAGGTTCTCGTCCCGCTTGACCTCGCCGAGCACCTGCCGCCCGTCCATCCGGGGCATGTTCAGGTCGAGCAGGATGACGTCCGGTCGCTGCGCCTCGACGTGGCGGCCCTCCCGCCGGAGGAACTCCATCGCCTCCTCGCCGTCCGCGACCACGTCGATGACCTTCTCGACGTCGGACTCCTCCAACGCCTCCTCGATCATCAGGACGTCGCCCGGGTCGTCGTCGACCACCAGGATGCGGACGGGATTCGGGTGGGGCTGACCCATGGCACTACCTGCTTCGTCTCGGGGAGGGGGCCGACCGCGGGGCCGACCGCTGGCGGGGAAATCTATCCGATCAGGAGCCGGCCGACGCCGTCGGGTCAGCGGGCTCGAGGTCGTGGCGCAGCACCTCGGCCACGCCTGTCACCTGGAGCACCCGGGCCACCCGCCCGGAGGCCCCGGTGAGGCGCAGCCAGCCGCCGTCGGCGGCGACGAGGTTGTCCCCACGGACGAAGGCCGCGATGCCCGTCGAGTCGCAGAACGTCAGCTCGGTCAGGTCGAGCAGCAGTTCACGACGGCCCTCGGCGACCAGCCGGTCGATGGCGGTGTTCAGCTCCGGGGCCGTGCTCAGGTCGAGCTCACCCGTGAGTCGGAGGCGGACGCCGCCCTCGTCCCGCTGGGCGTACGTGACGGTGAACGTCACCGCGGCCCCTCTCGCTCCTACCGCAGGCGAACCCTTGCAGTGCAGCAAGTATACGGGTGATCCGATCGCGCGCCGTTCAGCGGCCCGCTCCGGTGGTGGACAGCCCGCCGACCAGCGCGCGCCCGCGCTCCAGGAAGCCGGTCGCCCGGGGGAAGTCGCGCAGCTCGTGTCCGTAGTGGTCCAGCGTGAGACCGACGGCGGCGGCGGGCACGCCACGGCTGACCAGGATCGTCACCAGCCACTCCACGAACTCGACGAACAGCGTGCCGTCGTCGACGTAGAGCGCGGCGGCCAGGAAGTCGATGATGTAACCGAGGTCGCCGATGGTCGAGTCGAGCTGCACCGGCGTGTAGTCGGCCACCGCCGGCACCCGCTCCCGCAGGTCCGCCAGGGCGCTGTCGATCAGCTCACCGCGCCGCTTGACCAGGCTGGCGTACTCGTCGTCGGCGAGGTGGTCCAGCCGGGCGACCGGGACCGCCCGCAGCGCCCGCTCGTCGGCGACCAGGTCGGCGGCGCCCGGGGCGTCCGGCGCCCAGGCCACGCCGAGCGTCCGGGCCCAGCGGCCGTCCGCGCCGAAGCCGCGCCCGCCCACCACCACCGGTACGTCGGCGCGACGGCACGCATCGATCATCCGGTGGGCGTGCGGCAGCCGCATCGGCAGCGCGCAGGCCAGGGCCACCGCCTCGGCGTCGTAGCGGTGCAGGTAGGAGACCAGGTGCGCGGCCGGCACACTGGCCCCGAGGAAGACCACCTGCCACCCGCGCAACCGCAGCACCTCGGCCACCAGCCGGGCCGGCAGCGCGTGCCACTCACCGTCCATGCAGGCCATCACGATCCGGCCGCGCGTCGGGCGGGGATCGACGTACGCGGCCACCGCGGCCACCACCCGCTCGCTGATGTGCGTGGCGGCGTGCTCCTGGGCGACGCTCCACTCGTTGCGGGCCCACCGCTCCCCCACCTCGGCCTGGGCCGGGGCGACCAGGTCGAGCAGCACCCGCTCGGGCGACACCCCCGCGTCCAGCAGATCCCGGGCCACCGCCACGGCGGCCTGCTCGTCGGCCTCGGCCAGGCATTCCAGGTAACCCGGGAAGGCCTGCGTCGGGTCGGCGGTGGTCGTCGCGGTCACGCGGAGGGCTCCCTCGTTCGGTCGACGCCGGTCGGGTCCGGCACCGAGTGCAGGTGGCGGGGGGCGCGGCCGCTCGGACCGGTCGCGCGCAGCGCCAGCACCGCGATATCGTCGTGGTCGCCGTGGGCGAGCCAGTCGCACGTCACCTGCTCGACCCGTTCGGCCAGCGCCGGCGCGGGCATCCGGTGGCACCCGGTCACCGCGTGGACCAGCCGGTCGGCGCCGAACTGGTCGTCGCCACGCCGCCCGCCCCGCGCCTCGGTCACCCCGTCGCTGTAGAGCAGGCAGGTCTCGCCCGGCGCCAGGTGCACGGTGACCTCGCCGATCCGCGGATCCGGCACCACGCCGATCAGCATGCCGCTCAACGGCACCACCTCGACCTCGCCGCCGTCCCGCAGCACCAGCGGCGGCAGATGCCCGCCCCCGGCCAACGTCAGGGTCAGGCCGCCGTCGCGGTGCGGGCGGGCCACGCCGAGCACCATGGTGGCGAAGCGGCCCTGCCCGTGCGCCTGGGTGGTCTCCAACAGCGCGTCGTTGAGCAGTTCCAGCAGCCGGCCCGGCTGCGTCTCCACCCGGTGCAACGCCTGCAGGCACTGGCGGAGTTGACCGGTGAAGACCGCCGCCTCCACGCCCTTGCCGGACACGTCGCCGAGGAAGAAGACCGAGCCGCCGTCGGCGAGCCGGTGCGAGCCGTAGAAGTCGCCGCCGATCCGCAGACCGGCCTGCGCCGGCCGGTAGGCGGTGCCCCACTGCACGCCGGCCGCCGCCGCCGGCTCGACCGGCAGCAGGCTGGCCTGCAACGTGTCGGCGACCTCGGCCTGGTCGCGGTAGAGCATGGCGGTGGTCAGCGCCGCGCCGGCCCGGTCCGCGAACGCGCGCACCAGGTCGACGTCGGCGTCGTCGTACCAGCGGCTGGCCCGGCGGGCCACCAGCAGGACACCGGCCGGAGCCTCCCGGCCCGGCAGGGGCACCACCCGGGCCGTGGCGCCACGCACGTCGAGGCCGGGCAGCCAGCCCGCCTCGGCGGCCTGCTCGACCAGCCAGTCCAGCGCG